>JAQBNK010000050.1 GCA_028288595.1 Chitinophagaceae bacterium | reverse complement strand
TTCAATTCTTTCGGCTGGTAAGTGGCCGTATCTTTTTTATTCCCTTCAACAAAACTGGTTACATAAACAAAAATGTCTTTACCGGGATAATGTTTTGAATCAGGGTTCGCAGAAAATCCTTCCATACCCTTCGAATTTTTTATCACATCGGGATAGACAAAAAAGGTTTGATTATCATCTTTCTTTTCAAACTTCAGCTCAAAATATCTTTTATGATTTCTTTCATTTGATGTATCGCGAACATAAGTAACATGATACTTACCCATATCTGTTCTTAACCCTTTAAAAAGTGTAATGTTCTCTGCAGGATTTTCTTTACTGTCGGTAGTTAACGGCGTAATGCCGGTAGTGTTCCAGCTCAGCACTTCTTTTTTACTGGAAGAGATAAGTATACCGGCCAGTATCAATCCAAATCCAACGTGAGCAACGGATGCACCCGCAGATCGCAATTTTCCTTTTGCTCCTGTCCATATATACATAGCATTTGCCACCACTGAATACGCCGCTGCAAAAATGGCTAAATGAACAGCAACTAAAAATGCCGGGCCATGTTTATCATAATCAATATTTCCAAAAACACTGATCAATAAAGAAATTAAAACAGCAATAATTGTTGGAACTAATATTTTTTTCCCGAAAACTTTCTTCGGTGTGTCTTTATATTTCAGGTATTGGGTTACAGCGGTTAACACTCCAAGAATCAAAGCAATAAAAACCTGTATTTTATTATAGGAGAATTCTGCTTCTTCGGGCGGCGCTATTTTGGTCGAGAATATTTTATTAAAAACCGGGATAGATGTTTTCGAAATAATAATGAGCGCCGATAAGCAAAGTACTAATGCACCAATGAACATCCAGAACTCGCGGCTATAAGTATTCTCTTCTTTTCTGATTACCGGGATATTTTTACTTCGTTTAAAAAACAGGTACATGGCAGGCAGAAAAAATACAAGCACAAATAAAACCAGTTGCGTGTTCATATCTGCCCCCGTAAATGCATGTACTGAAGTATCCCCTAAAACACCACTGCGTGTAAGAAAAGTTGAATACAGCACTAAAGTAAAACTGAGGATATAAAAAAGGTAAGTGGTCTTTAAAGAATAGCCGCTGTGCCTGTAAACAAGATTGGTATGAAGCCCCGCAATTAACATCAGCCAGGGAACCAGGGAAGCATTCTCTACGGGATCCCACGCCCAGTAACCGCCAAAAGTTAAACTCTCCTAGGCCCATGCAGCACCCATCATTATACCAAGACCTAATATGGCGCCGGAGAAAACTGCCCAGGGCAAAACAGGTTTTGTCCAGGTATGATCTTTTCTTACAAAACCTGCATATACAAATGAAAACGGAACAATCGTAGATGCAAAACCAAGAAATAAAATCGGCGGATGAATTACCATCCAATAGTTCTGCAGCAAAGCATTCAATCCGGTTCCATCTTTTAAAAAACTAAGATAATCACTGCGTAAACCTCCGGTAACCGGGTCAAGAAAAATAGGTGCGCCGTCTAACATCCCCTCATTGCGAACCAGTACAAAGGGGTTATTTCCCACTTTCACTCCAAAAAAATAAATTCCAAGAATCATCGTGGCAAGACAGAACTGTGCAAAGCTGATGATCGTCATCACGCCCGGTTCCCATTCCCTGGCGCTGCGAATTAATATCCATCCCAAAACACAATGCCAGAAACTCCATAACATAAAACTTCCTTCCTGGCCTTCCCAGAAACAGCTTAATAAATATTCAACCTGCAAACTTTTATCGCTGTGTGTAAAAGCATATTTATACTCGAAATAGTGATTGGAAATGATATGATATAAAACAAAGAATACTGCAAGTACACTAATCGTTTCAAATGCAAAACTGATCCTTGCAAACCGCAGCCACATTTGCCTTCCTGATAATTCCGTTGTTTTAGCTGCTTTATAAAAAGCAATGGTGGCAAGTAAAGAACTTGTGAGCGAGAGTATGATAAAAAAATGTCCGATCTGGCCGGGCAACAGGTGTTCACCTAAATACTTCATGAACGGGTTTAGTTTTGAACTTTATTTTCAGCGGGCTCAACTTTGTAACTGGTAGAATTCTGCAAATTCTTTTTAGCAGTATTAGGATCGTCTTTATATTTCGAAGGACACTTTAACAAGATATCCTTGCATTCGAAATGATCTCCCTGCACACGGCCCTTCAAAACAATCCTTTCACTTTTTTCCATGTCGGTCGGCTTGTTATTATGGTAAACCACTTTGATGGTATTACCCAAGGTATCAACAGCAATGAAAGTTAGATAGTTAGGATTTTTAACGGGGTCGTATTCCATCGGATGGCTCTTATCCATCTTAGCTACCAGGTTCACAAATCTTCCTTCTTTTTGCCGGGCGGAAGCAATTGTGTCGTAGGTAGTAACATCACCCATAAAGCTGATTAACACCGCGATAGCAACGGCTATCAGTACAAGAGCGATTATATGCGTTTTCTTCATTAACAGGGTTGTTATTGATCAGGGTGCAAAATTACTTGAAAAACAGGTTCAAACACGTTAAATAGAGCATTAACAATAGATTCTCACTGCTGACTGTTCGCAATCTGCTAATTAACCATTTTGGTAGTCCTGCTAATTAAATTTAGACCTAACTTGCAGCCCTTTTAGGTATACATATATGTCTGATCTCTCCAAATTCGATTGCAATTGTGCGGGTAATCCCAACAACAATATTTTCGGTTTACCATCTACCGAGGAAGAATCCCGTTTAATAATTCTGCCAGTTCCGTGGGAAGTAACAGTAAGCTATGGTGCAGGAACATCACGCAGCACAGAAAAAATATTTAAAGCCAGTTTGCAGGTAGACCTTTTTGATCCTGATGCAAGGGATTGCTGGAAACAGGGCTTTTATATGCCAGCGGCCGACAAAAAAGTTTTACTGAAAAGTGATTATCTCCGTAAAGAAGCAGAACTCTATATTGATTACATATCGAAGGGTGATTCTGTAGAGAACAACAAGTTCATGTCGAAGAGCCTGAAAGATATTAATGAGGGTAGTTTGTTTATGAATGAGTGGGTATATAACCAGACAAAGGCGCTGCTTGAAAAAGATAAGCTGGTTGCTTTACTTGGAGGAGATCACAGCGTTCCTCTGGGATATTACAGGGCACTTGGCGAAAAATTCGGCGATTTTGCCATTCTGCAAATAGATGCCCATGCTGATCTCAGGAAATCTTATGAAGATTTCAAATATTCTCATGCCTCTGTTATGTATAATGCAATTACAGAAGTACCGCAGTTAACCAAGCTTGTACAGGTGGGGTTACGGGACTTTTGTTCAGAAGAACACGCATTTATTCAGAAACCTGAAAACAGGGTTGTTGCGTTTTTTGATAAGGACATTAAAGATCGCCAGTATGCCGGTGAAACATGGAAAACAATAGCCGATGAGATCATCAGCCAGTTGCCCGAACAGGTATACATTAGTTTTGATGTAGATGGCCTAGATCCAAAATACTGCCCTAGCACAGGCACACCTGTCTCTGGAGGACTTGAAACCGAACAGGTTCTTTATCTTTTTAAAGGGATGCTTGAAACAGGGCGCAAATTAATCGGTTTTGATCTCGTTGAAGTTGGTGTTGGAGATACTGACTGGGATGCCAATGTAGCTTCAAGGCTTCTTTTCCGAATGTGTAATATGCTGGTAAAAAGCAATAGCTGATGCTGCAATATGATTATGTAATAACGCTTAAGCGGCCGGATTATAAAGGCTTTAACTGGATGAATAATATCCTGCTCTTTTTGTCAGTTCTTGTTTTTACTTACTCTGCCTTTAATTACAAAGAAGCCCGAATATTTTTCAGCATCGTAACAGGCGCAACTCTTTTAGTTTGGCTTTACTATGCTTTTAAGCCTCTTGATAAAGACGAAATTGTTTTCTACCGGCTGGCTTTAATAATAGCATCGATAGGCTGGTTTCATTCAACGCATGGAAATGTTTGGATCGGTGGTTTATTACTGGTGGTGGCTTTCCTTGAAAAACAGGTAAAATTTCCGCAGGAAATTGGCTTTACTCAAGAAGGCATCACTTTTAATACTTTTCCAAAAAAAAATTATGAGTGGACAGAAATTTCTAACGTGATTCTAAAAGACGAATTACTAACCATTGATTTCTCGAATAACAAATTATTACAGAAAGAAACTGAAGCCGGCATAGCTCCACGAATTGAAATAGAGTTTAATTCTTATTGTAAATCCATCATACAAAGTTCACCTGTATTAAGCCGTACATCGTAAATCGCATATGAATCAATCGCCTTACATATTATATTCTGATGGTAACGGAAATATTTTCGAAGACACTTCTCTATATGCCGTTGGCCGTGAAGGATGGGATGCTTTCCCGGTACCTGCAGAAGAATGGATAGAATTACCTGCTGGCGGAAATCTATATGAATTACCCGGTCGGAAAGGAATTGGTATTGATGTTAAAACAGGGGGGATGCGTTTATGTGAAAAAGGCTGGGCTGTCGCAGCTTTTATTCCGCCGGCGCATACAGGTTTATATCTCGCTGCTTACGAAACGATGCCCGATGCTCCTACCCTTCCATTGTTTTGTTATACTGCTTCGGGCTGGTTAGATAATAAATTTTATGTTCCCGCTTTTCGTATCGAACAGGATATAAGACAAGAATTCATTGGTTATGATGAAACAAAAATTAATTTCGGTGTAGATCATTTATTAACAGCTTATCCTAATAACCGCCTCGTAAAACATCTGGCAGAAAATTGTTGTCTTACTTATCGTTGCCCAGCTGCACGAAATCTTTTTATGCAGAGATGGGAGTGCCCCATTCCTACATCGCCGGCCTGTAATGCAAACTGTGTTGGATGTATTTCTTTTCAGCCTGAAGATGAAACAATTGTTTCTACACAGGACAGGTTAACGTTTAAACCGCTTGCTGAAGAGATCGTTGAATTTACGGTTCCGCATTTAATGAATGCTCCTTTTCCTATCGTCAGTTTTGGACAGGGTTGTGAAGGCGAGCCATTATTAATGTGGGAAACCATTCGTGATGCGATCATTGAAATTCGTAAACATACGAGCCGCGGCAGTATTAATATTAACACGAACGGTTCAAAGCCAGACAGCGTAAGAGCGTTGTGTGAAGCGGGATTAAATAGTATAAGAGTAAGTTTAAATTCAGCCCAAAAACATATTTATACCCCGTATTACCGTCCAAATAATTATGAGTTTGAAGATATTATTGAAAGTCTTAAAGTCGTGAAAAGTTTCGGTGGATGGACGAGTATTAATTATTTCGTTTTCCCCGGAATGACAGATAGTGATAGGGAATACGAAGCATTAAGAAAACTGATTCGGGACACAGATCTTTCTATGATACAGTGGCGCAATTTTAATATTGATCCCGACTGGTACCTTGGTCATATTGGCGTTACAGAAACACCAGAACTAATTGGTGTAAAGCAAATGATGGATTTGCTGGCAGAAGAGTTTCCAAAATTAAAATTTGGATATTTCAATCCACCGATTGAGAGGATCAAAGGGAATTATGAAATGGATTTTGCTCATTGAATTGCGGGGGCTAAAGCCCTTTTCAACATGGGATTTATGACTTACGAGCTTATCATTCTTTGTCTTGCGGCGTTTGCCGCTGGTTTTATAGATGCGATAGTTGGAGGCGGCGGTTTAATTCAAACGCCTGCGCTTTTTATTATGCTGCCACAATATCCTGTTGCCACTTTGCTGGGCACAACAAAGATCCCGTCTTTTACAGGCACCAGTATCGCCGTATATCAATACAGTAAAAGAGTAAAGTTTGATATAAAGTTGCTTTCTATCGTAGCATCACTTGCGTTTGCCGCATCACTTTGCGGATCCAGGCTCGCAAGCATGTTAAGCAACCAAGTCTTCAAACCCATCATTCTTGTTCTGCTTGTTGGCGTGGCCATCTATACCTATTCAAATAAAAAATTTGGTTCGCAATCTCATAAAATTGTTGATCAGAATACGGCCATTATCAGTGGAATAATGTTTGGGTTATTACTGGGGTTTTACGATGGATTTATCGGCCCCGGTTCAGGAAGTTTTCTGATCCTCGCTTTTGTAACCATGGCAGGCCAGGATTTTTTACATGCAAGCGCACACGCCAAAATTGTTAACCTTTCAACCAATCTCGCTTCGATACTTTATTTCAGCAGTACCGGGCATATTCTTTACGAGTTCGCTCTGCCTATGGCAGCTTGTAACGTAGCAGGATCGTTTATCGGAGCAAAACTGGCGCTGTTAAAGGGTAACCGTTTTATCAGAATATTTTTCCTTTTGGTTATTACCGGTACCATTGCCCGTTTTGCCTGGGATATCTACAAAGGCTGGCGGTTATAAGATGGCGCCAGCTTTTAACACATAGTTTCATTAAGAAACTGTCAAATTATTAAAATGCCAAATGGTTTTAACAGCTTCATTTTATCCACAGTTGTGCAATGAATGTAATTTGAGCATCGTTATATAAACTACATCAACGAATTATATTTGTTATGAACAATACGTTGCTGATGGATGCTCATTTTGAACGCAGCAAAAATCTTAAGGCCCTCACTTACACCGCAGTTATTACCGTAGGAATTTTATTTTTTATGGTTTTAGTAAGCTGGACTTTACCTGTAATTGCACCTCCCGCTATGGATGAGGGTGTAGAAATAAATCTCGGTAACAGCGATCAGGGGTTAGGCGATATTGCACCACAAATTCCCGGCGAACCTTCTGCCGCACAGGAAACTAATAATAACCCTCCACCAACTGCTGCTGCAACGCCGGTTGAAGAAGTTAGCAAAGAGGTAGCTGACAATACTGAACCTGACGCACCCTTTATTAATACCAAAAAAGCGGAGGTTAAACCTAAGATCGAACACAAACCCATCGCAGAAGTAAAACCAAAGAATACTAAACCGGTTGAAGTAGTTAATCCTTCTCCCGCACCTCCTAAACCAAAAGCAGTTTATAAGGGCGGTACAAGCAATGGCCCCGGCGGTAACGGCGCAGACAGTTATAATAATACCCGCAACCAGGGAATTGCTGGTGGTACCGGCGACCAGGGAAAACCAAATGGCAATCCTAATTCAGATAGCTATAAAGGAAATGGCGGTACAGGAAAAAGTGGTGTAAGTATCCGAAGCGGATTACAGGGGCGGCGGCTTACCCATCTTCCCTCATTTACCGATGATTTTAATGAGAACGCCAAGGTTGCTGTTGATGTAAAAGTAGATGCGGGTGGCAATGTAACTTCAGCCCTGGTAAATCCAAGAGGAACTACTACTACCAATTCAGAAATTCGTTCTATAGCAGTTAGAAAAGCTTTGCAATTAAAATTAAATGCTGCCATCGAAGAACAAACCGGAACTATTGTTTTCGATTTCAAGCTAAGAGGATAATCAAAAATTATATAAATGTAAAAGGTATATAGAGATCGTT
>JAQBNK010000007.1 GCA_028288595.1 Chitinophagaceae bacterium | reverse complement strand
TCGCATTCATCATTTAAAATTCAGCATTCAACATAACTTTGCAGGATGAAACGTACTGGCAGTGCAGATCTTCCTTTACATGGCGGGCAAGTTCCACCATGGTTAGCGCAAAGAATGGCAAAGCTGGGTCTTGCAATTACTGAGGCGATCTTAACTGAATATGGGAAAGCTGAAATGATCCGCAGGTTAAGCGATCCTTTCTGGTTTCAAAGCATGGGTGCGGTAATGGGGATGGACTGGCACTCTTCAGGTATTACAACTTCTGTAATGGGCGCTTTAAAAAGAGCCATCAATCCTATATCAAAAGATCTTGGCATTTATATCTGTGGCGGAAAAGGAAAACATTCGCGGCAAGCGCCCAATGAATTAATGCTTGTTGCAGAAAAAACCGGACTTGATGCAAATTATTTAGTTCGATGTTCGAGGTTAAGTGCGAAAGTTGATAACACTGCAGTGCAAGATGGCTTCCAGTTATACCTGCATAGTTTTGTTGTAACAAATGATGGGGACTGGGCCGTTATTCAACAGGGGATGAGGGATGAAACAGCTACTGCAAGGCGTTATCACTGGCATTCAGAAAATATTAAATCGTTTGTAGAAGAGCCTCACACAGGTATATGTGGCATTAACATGGGTGAAATATTAAATCTTACTGCTGCAGAAGCAGGGTCAACCCGGAAGGGAATTTTTTCTCTTACTAAAGAAGATCCGAATCACATATTGCCTGAGGCCACGCATTTGATCATGCCCTCTCATCATGATGTTAGAACGAAAGATGTAGATATCAAACGGCTTGGCACTATTCTATGGCTGGCACATGATACAAAGCCGGAGAACTTTGAAGAATTACTTTTATTGGAAGGCCTGGGTCCACGCACATTGCAAAGTCTTACGATGGTAAGCGAGGTGATACATGGAACACCGTCACGTTTTAAAGATCCTGCAAGATTTTCTTTTGCGCATGGCGGTAAAGACGGGCATCCTTTCCCGGTGCCGCTAAAAGTATATGACGAAACGATCCGTACTTTGCAAAACGCTGTAGAAAAATCAAAGATCGGTAACAGCGAAAAATCTGAAGCATTAAAAAAGCTGCACCAAATAGCGCGGCAGGCAGAGCAAAATTTTACTGCAACAAAAGGGGTGGATGAACTGATCGCTAAGGAAAGAGAGGACTCATGGAAGTATGGCGGTAAAACTGTTTTTGGCGATGCGAAACCTCCCAAACAAAAAACTAAGGGAGTTCAACTGCGTTTATTTTAAAATACTAAATACTAAATACTAAATACTAAATTCTAAATACTAAAACTCATCACTCATTATTCATCACTGATTACTCATTAATTATGGACACACGCCCCTTAGGTAATTCCGGAATTTCTATTCGTCCTTTTATTTTAGGCAGTAATGTTTTTGGCTGGACGATCGATGAAAAAAAATCTTTTGAAGTGCTGGATGCATTCGCTGCTGCAGGTTTCAGCATGATAGACACAGCAGATATTTATAGCCGTTGGGGAGCAGGAAACAAAGGAGGCGAATCTGAAACAATTATTGGCAAATGGTTAAAGCAATCGGGTAAAAGATCACAAATGGTGATTGCGACAAAAGTAGGAGGAGATATGGGCCAGGGAAAAGTAGATTTAAGTCGCGGTTATATTATTAAGGCGGTAGAAGATTCGTTAAGGCGATTGCGAACTGATGTCATCGATTTGTACCAGTCTCATTTTGATGATGCAGGTACACCATTTGAAGAAACGCTTTCTGCTTTTGATACTTTAGTAAAACAGGGAAAAGTACGTGCGGTGGGTGCTTCCAATTTAACCAGAACGAGATTGAATGAGGCACTTAATGCAAGCGAAGAAAAAAAATTGATTCGTTATGAAACATTGCAGCCGAAATATAATTTAATGGAACGGCAGGAGTTCGAAAAAGATTTACAATCATTTGTACAGGAAAAAAACATTGGCGTGATTCCGTATTATGGATTGGCGAGCGGTTTTCTTACGGGTAAATACAGGACCGAGGCTGATCTTTCCAAAAGTACAAGAGGCGGTGGCGTCCAGAAATATTTAAATGCAAAAGGACTTGATGTTCTTTCTGCTCTGGACGAAGCTGCTCACCAGTATATGTCTACCCCCGCACAGGTAGCACTTGCGTGGCTGATGGCACAGCCGGGTATTACGGCGCCTATTGCAAGTGCAACTTCGGCAGAACAACTAAATGAATTGCTTAAGGCAAGCGATATTATTTTAAGTAAAGAAACAATAGACAGGTTGAATGTAGCAAGTGAAGATGAACGATAGGCATTCCTTTAATCGCTTAACGATATAATTTATAACCCTATGGAATTTAAAACCCGGAAAGCCACGCTTATTATATTGTATGTTGTTATTGCCCTGATGATGATAGGCGCAGTGTTCTTAATTTCTTCTCTCCATAAACCAATTAGTGTAAAGGGAATTATTTTATTTTCCATTTTTTCATTCCTGATTTTTATAATTGCTGTCGTCGGTAATAGAGAAAACAAAACAAGACTTTTAATCACGGATGATAATATTATCTATCATAGTGGTTTTTCCAAAACAGAAATCCCACTCGAACAAATTAAAGGCTATCGTATAACACCAAAATATGTGCAGGTAATTCCATTTACGGGAACCAGAAGAATTACCGTTACGCACAATCTAGAAAATTACAAGGTAATACTCAGTTGGTTGAAAGAGCACTACGAGGACCTCGACGAAGCAGAATCAAAACAGGAATACAGGAACCTGCTTTCTGATACCAGCATCGGTGTTTCTGAAGAAGAAAGGATATCTATGCTGGCAACTGCCCGTAAAATTGCACTTGCAATTAACATCGGTTGTATAATAATATCTCTCCTTGCCTTAATTTTTCCTGGTCAGGTTAGTTTATGGACCTTATTGCTTTGTCCGTTTATAAGTTTAATGATAGCTGACAAGATGAACGGGCTCATTAGGGTTCTCCCCAAACACAAAAGTATTTTTCCAAACATTATCATCGCATTCATGATACCTGCGTTTGTTATTTGGCTCGCAGCAATGGTTAAATATAAATTATTAGATACAACGCATTTATGGATGCCCGTGATGGTAGCATTCTGCATTTGGGTTGCAGGAATATATTTTACAGGTGCAAAAACAATAAGCAAAGCCCCTAATAAACCGCCCATGTTTTTAGTTTGGGTTCTTTCTGGAATTTTTTATGCTTTTGGATCAGTTATATTGATCAATGGCATGTATGGCAGATCAGCTGAAATGCAATACACTGCTACCATTGCAAATAAATATATAGAGAATGGTAAATCTAAAAGTTATCATTTAACCTTAATTAGTCCCGGAATAATTAAAACAACAAAAGATGTCTCGGTAGATGAATCCTTATATGCGAGAGTGTATGCAGGTAATAATGTTCACCTCCATATGAGAAAGGGCTATTTTAATATTCCATGGTTTTGGATAACCAATTAGAATAAAAAAGCCGCAAAGAAAATTGCGGCTTTTTTATTCTAATGCTGTTACCTGTTTAATCTTCTGAAACTACGAAAGTAACAGGCTGGCGTTTTCTATAAGCTACCGGCTCACCATTTAATTTTGCAGGCACCCATTTTGGCCCCCTGTTAATTAACCTGACAGCTTCTTCAGCCGTCCCGTATCCAGGGTTGTTAATGGCGTGGACATCAGATACAGTCCCATCTTTGCCAACCAGAAATTCGAGTGTTACTTTGTATGAACCTGGAGGAGCACCATTATCAACAGGTACATTTATGTTCATATTGCGTTGAAGAAATTTTTTCCAATCAGTTTCACCGCCTGGAAAAGCAGGTTCTTGTCCGGGTTGTGTTTCCAGGTTTAAGTTTAATTCCTGGTCACTGCTTTTGTTCCCGGCTTTTTTTGTAGTTACTTCTATTACTCCTTTTTTACCTTCTTCTCCATACTTGCTAAGGACTTCCCCTTTAATAATGTTGATGGAAGAAATATCTTTTGCTTCGATATTGTTTAATTCACTCTGATCCACTTTTTTTCCGTCAACAATTATTACTAATTCGGATAAATCCCGTGTAGCGCCGGCTGCATCCAGGCGGGTTGTTATCCGCTGTTTGCTGCTCATTTTATGACCAGTTACTACGATCTCTGGTTCACCTCGTGCAGGAGGTGGTGGTGGTGGAACAAGAATCTTATTTTGCTTCGCTTCTTCCATCGTCATTTCATGCTTTTTTCCATCCTTGGTTGTAACGATCACTTTCGGCGGAGCAGGCTTTACAAGCACAGATTTAACTGGTTGTCCTTTATAGGTTCCGTAATTACGTGGTGTAATGGTATCCAACCGACGCATCGCATTCTTTTTCAGATCGGCTAATGTAAAAAGCCTGCTGCTGGCTTCAGTTTGTAACTTGTTCAGCGTTTCTTTTTTCTGAATTTCTGTTGGCTCCATTCTAAAAGCAAACAAACCAATTATTATAGTTAGCAACGGCAGTACCATCAGTTTTTGTAAATAAGATCTTCTTGCGTTTTTTGGTGTGGTTAACATGGCTAATCTTCTTTTTATGGGTGAATAAGAAAATGATTGGGCAGGTGAAAACATTCTTTTTCCATAAGCCGAATGCAGCAGCATGGCAGCAAATGCTTTGGCGTCTTTATCTTCAACAGCTTCTTCGTCTGCGATAAATTCATGAATGAGATAAAGCTCTTTGCGGATCAGCCAGTAAACAGGGTTAATCCAAAAGATGGCGAGCACCACCTGCATAAAAAGCTGATCATAACTATGTTTTTGCCTGATGTGCGCCAGTTCATGCTGCAGTATTTGTTTTCCTTCATTTTCTTCGAGCAGAATATCTTCTCTCCAGAAAAGATTTTTCAGGAAGCTGAACGGCGCCTGCGGCAGATTTGTGTTGATGAATGTGAAATGATCCATCTCCATATTTGGAAACTCCGTTTTTATTTTCAACAGCTTTAAAATTCTGATCATCAACAGTAGCAGCATTATTGAACTAAGTATTCCCCAGCCACAGTAAATAAATAAAGCGGGATCAGTTGTTTGCCGAAGGATCAGTGTGGGGGTTAACACCTCGCCGTTTTGAATGCTGTTAATGAATACAACAGTGTGTTGGTTGGGAGATGAAACCGTGAACCATTGTAATCTTAAAAAAGGAATGATAAGACTGATAGCGGTGGACAGTAAAAGATAAAATCGGTTGTAATAGTGAAATTGTTTATTTCTCAGTGCTACCCAGTAATACAATAACAGGATAGCTGAAGAGACAAAAAGCTTTAGCAGGAAATAAGTGATGTTTTCCATGACATGCGTTTTATTTATTCTTTAATTGTTTCAACAGAAGCTCCAGGTCTTTTACACTCAGCTTATTTTCCTCAACCAAAAAAGAAACGGCTTGCGGAAAGGACCCTCCGAAATAAGCTTTCACTACCGTGTTTAATGTGTTTTTGGAATATTGCTGTTTGGTAACCAGCGGAGCGTATTCATTCATTCTTCCATAAACAGTTGTTTCAACAAACTGTTTATCTATTAATATCTTTAAAATAGTTGCTACTGTATTAGAATGTGGTTTAGGATCTGGCATTGACTCAACAATGTCTTTTAAAAATCCTTTTTTCAATTTCCATAGCGATTGCATTACCTGTTCTTCTGCCTTGGTAAGTGTTTTCATGAAGAAAAATGTTTCCATAAATCTATAACTAGTTTTTTAGTTATACAACTATTTTTTTAGTTATTCTTTCGAACCACCGCTTCAGGGGGAAAAAGAGTATTCAGCTGTTTTCAGTACGAAAACGCTCATTATTTTTCATTTCCTTATCATTTTTGCTTGGGCCGGTATTGCTAATTCGCTTATCTTTGCCCTGTATTTGAGTGATATCGTATTTAGTATTGATTGGATTTTCTGCTAAGCGTTTTTTTCTGCTAATAGTTAGTTTTCTTTCTTTACAAATGTCTTTTCCTCAGCGTTTTAAACAATTTAATTTTTAAAAGACATGAACATTTATGTTTCGAACTTGAGCTTCAACGTACAAGACGAAGACTTAAGAGAATTTTTCGCCGAGTATGGTGAAGTATCTTCTGCAAAAATCATTACAGACAAGTTTACCAACAAAAGCCGTGGTTTTGGTTTTGTTGAAATGCCAGATGATGAGGCTGCTCAAAAAGCAATCACTGAATTAAATGGCGGCGTGGTTGAAGGCCGTGCGATCAATGTTACTGTTGCTAAACCTAAAGAGGAAAGAAGCAATGGTGGAAACAACAAAAGATCTTTCAGCAATAACAACAACAGCAACAGGTGGTAGTAGTAAACTATCCAAAAAATTAAAGGGTTCTGCAATGAACCCTTTTTTATTGCGCTTTATTATGTGCTAACTATAGAAGATATTGAACAACCCGTTTATCTCAGTTTTCCTTCCACCTGCCTGGTCTCAGGTAAATTCGTTAATTCGTTCCTGATTTTCATCTCCCATTCCTGCTGCCTGGTTTCATTTAATCCATGATCTGTTTCTTCATCATATTTGTTCTGTAATTCCTGGTTTTCATCCAATAGTGTATTGAACAGCTTCTCGATCTGCTGCTCAACTTTCCCCGGAATGAATTGTGTTCGTGCAACAACATCCATAAACTTACGCCGGCCGCTTTCTGCTATATCAAAATGTAATTGCTCGTGAGTAAGTAATTTATCTGTCCCCGTTTTTACCCAGGATTTACCCGGAATAAAGAGGCAGTTACTTTCAATAATCACCTGCCGTCCACTTACCGAATAATCAAGCGCCACATTAGATGTAGTGTGTGCTTTAAAAGAAGAGCGGTTATCCGCCATTCCCTTAAAATCTTCCCATTTTAATTTACGGTCGTTCCAACCGATGCCAGCAGGGTTTTGTGCTGTGAGGCCAAGCGTAAACGAAACGAATGCGAGAATGAAAAGAAATTTCATAAGGCAATTTAAGAAGCCCTGGGTTTGCATATTCACCCGTTTTGTGAAAGATTAGTTTAAGTTATTTCTCCCAGGCTTTTAACCCGTGCAATTTTCACATTTAAACTGCTGTTTTCTCTTCTCATACAAATTTTAATTGCACAACTTTGCTGAATGAAACCCCTGTTGATCCTTTTACTGGCGCTGGCTTACGCATGCTGTGGCGCGGGTCAGCGGGTAACAACAGACCCTTCTTTACTTGCACAGCAAATAACATCACCTTACAAAACAGAACGTGATAAGGTTGAGGCGATCTACAAATGGGTTGCGAATAATATTTCTTACAATACTCCTGCGGCAAGAAAAAATATTATCCCGGATAAGGATTATTATGAAGAATTTACCGATACCGGCTTTGTGCTTCGCTCTCTTAACGACAGGGTTGCCTGGCGGGTACTGCAAAAAAAATCTGCTGTATGCGATGGATACACCCGGTTATTTAAATGCCTTTGCGATTATGCAGGAATAACCTGCGAGATCATCAACGGTTATGGGAGAACATACCGTCAGCGACCTGGCAAAAATTTCCGATCTAATCATAGCTGGAATGCCGTGATGATAGACAGCAGCTGGCACTTACTTGATGTAACATGGGGGAGCGGATATATAACAGAAGGCAACAACAATTTTGTACACTGGTACGATGATTTTTATTTTCTTACTCCGCCGCGGGATTTTATTGTTGATCATTATCCTGAAGATATGCGCTGGACACTTTTACCAGATCCTCCAGTTAGCGAAGAATTTTATAATACACCATTTAAATATGCTGCCTACGGTAAATTGAATGTGAAAAAATTTGGGCCCTTAAAGGGAATTATGAATGTGCATGAAGGTGATAGTATTGTTTTTGAAATAAAGCTTGCACAAACACCGAAGCAGTTTGTTGTATCTCCGTTACCCTTTGCTGATTCATTAAATACACAGTCCTTCAATATTGTTGCGGATAGTGATGGAAATAAATTTACTTACACCTATCATTTTGATCCTTCTTCAAAGGACGTTAACAACAACCCGCTTTTTAATTCTTCATGGTTGTACATCATATTAAATGAGCAGGTTATTATGCGATATAAGGTGAATGTAAAGTAATGGGCGGCTGGTAGTTATCAACGGGCTTATATTTTATCATTCAATTTTCCTGGTGCACTTGTGACGAACAACTGTCAACCATTTTGGCACGATAATTAATCTATATACAGTGCAGGCCTCAGTGCGAAACAGCAGATCAGAATTGAGGTGTTTGAGAGGCCTGCAGTAAGAGTCGCTTTTAATCAGGGCGGCTCTTTCATTTTGTGTTAAAGAAACCTTTACAATAAGTGGCACAGTTTTTTAAAGTAAATAAGAGTAAAACAAATGTTATGGAAGCGAAAAGAAATGGAGGAATGAAAAAAGAAAGGAAAAGAACTTTTATCAAAAAAGCAGGTGATCTTGTAAGGTCAGTAAAAGCAACCGGTATAGATGCTGTAAATCGTGCAGGATCTGTAGCCGCAGAACGTTTTGACCAATTATTCAGCAAGCCTGCAATGGCATAACATGGCAAGAAAGAAGAAGCTCCCCAAGATGAAGGGGCCGGAAGAATCGACAAGATAAGAGCGTAAGGGATATGTGAAAATGAAGTGTGCAGCAGTGGAATGTTCAACAGGCATGTGGTAAAGAAGGATGAGAGAAAGGAAGTGTGTAAGCAGATAATAGTTGAAACAGAGGAGCAGGAAATATAAGTGTTAACTATTTACCTTTACCACATGCCATTTATTTTCAGGGTCATATTCAGCCTAATTATTTTTTCAAGTCTCGTGGCCTGTTCATCTACGAAAGCCACAGAAACCACGCTTTATTTCGGAATGGTTAAACCTTCTGGAAGAGTATCCGAAGATGAATGGAAAAACTTCTTCAACCAGCATGTAAATAAAGTTTATCCCAAAGGCAGTACGGTAATAAAAGCGGAGGGTAACTGGTACGATACTTCCACACATGATATTGTAAGAGAAGAAACCCGCCTCATAGTTTCCATCAATAAAATGACACCCCGTCTTTCAACACAAATAGACAGCCTTCGCTACTACTACAAACAATTATTCAACCAGCAATCGGTTTTAAGAATAGACAGGAAGGTGAAGATGAGATTGTTTTAATGAGTGATGAGTGATGAGTGATGAGTGATGAGTGATGAGTGATGAGTGATGAGTGATGAGTGATGAGTGATGAGTGATGAGTGATGAGTGATGAGTGATGAGTGATGAGTG
>JAQBNK010000004.1 GCA_028288595.1 Chitinophagaceae bacterium | reverse complement strand
GTCTGATCCCGCGGATATTGATAAACTGATGAGTGCGGAAGATTACGAGAAGCTGGCAGGCTAATCTTTCGAATGCTTACATGATAAATTCCACTTCAAAATATACAGAAGCTGAACTGGTAACCTTGTTAAAACAACGTGACCGTTCAGCTTTTGATCATTTATATGAGAACTATTCAGGGGCTTTATATACTATCGTCTGTAATATCGTTTCAGACAAAGAAACCGGGAATGATGTATTGCAGGAAGTGTTTATTAAAATCTGGCGGCAGATTGAACAATACAATGAAACGAAAGGGCGATTATTTACCTGGATGCTGAATATCGCCAGGAATGCTTCTATTGATTATGTTCGCAGCCGGCAGTTTAAAAACAGCAGGCAAAACCTTGAACTTACCGATACCGTATATGATGGAGGAGAGGGAGTCCAGCTAAATACAGATAAGATCGGCCTTAAAAGAATTGTTGAAAAATTACCTGAAGATTATCGCAGGCTGGTTGAACTGGCTTATTTTAAAGGGTATACCCAGGAAGAGATATCTGATTTACTGAAGGTGCCTTTAGGAACCGTAAAAACCAGGCTGAGAAAAGCATTAACTGATCTAAGAAAAATGATGTAAAACAAAGTGGATGTAAAAGCATACATAGAAAGCGGAATTATTGAAAGTTTTGTGCTTGGCCTTACTTCTCCTGAAGAAACGGCAGAAGTACAGGCTATGATGCTTACTCATCCTGAAGTGGCTGTCGCGGTGAACGACTTTTCGGCTTCACTCGAAAAGCATGCTTTTGCAAATGCAACTGCCCCGCCATCATCAGTTAAAAAAAATCTTTTTGATTCCCTGGAAGATGAATTTAAATCTGCACCGGCGCCCGTTGTTCAATTGCGACAGGGCCAAAAAAATACATGGAAGTATTTAGCGGCAGCAAGTGTTATATTATTTATTGCCAGCGCTGCAATGAATGTTTATTATTATAACAGCTACCATAACATGCAAAGCAGCTATGAAAACCTGCTTGCAGAACAGTCCACGATGCAGGCGAATATCAATATCATGCAAACCAAACTGCATGTATTGGATACTTCCATGGAAATGATCAAAGATCCCGCAATGGCCGTTGTCCCTATGAAAGGCATACCGGGAAAAGAAGATAACATGGCCACGGTTTATTGGGATACCCACACAAAAGATGTTTATGTTTTAGAGAACAAATTGCCCCAGGCGCCTGCGGGTATGCAATATCAATTATGGGCCATCGTTGATGGCAAACCCGTAAATGCGGGCATGCTCGGTGATTGTAATGGCGGGCTTTGCAAAATGAAGAACATTCCCAAAGCACAGATGTTCGCTATTACACTTGAGAAAGAGGGCGGCAGCCCCGCTCCCAACATGCAGGCGATGTATGTTGCAGGGAAAGTTTCTTAAAATCCAGTTTTTTATTTTTAAACTTTTTCCTGATCATCACAGCATGGTTTGAGCACTACCATCCTGCGTATAATGAATGTATAATGAAACGTCTTTAAAATATTTTCAAAAAAGTTTCATTTTTAAAAACCGCTCTTTTTCATACTTCGTAGATGTATAAAATCAAAACAAAAAAATTATATGAAAAAGATTCAAACTTTATTTTTACTGGCTACAGGATTGTTTTTAGCTTCTGCATCTTTCGCACAGGAACATTCAGTAATGGTTGGCGGCGCGCTGCTATGTATCCCTCTAAAAATATCATTCAGAATGCAGTTAATTCCAAAGACCACACTACACTTGTTGCGGCAGTACAAGCAGCAGGATTAGTGGAGACATTATCAGGCGCAGGCCCGTTCACCGTTTTTGCGCCAACCAATGCGGCTTTCGGAAAATTACCGGCTGGCACAGTTGAAACCCTGGTTAAGCCAGAAAACAAATCAACACTTACCTCTATTCTTACCTACCATGTTATCGCAGGAAGAATAAGTGGTAAAACATTAATGGACTGGATTAAAAAGAATAACGGCACATACACGGCTAAAACCGTACAGGGAGAAGATCTGACTTTTCAAATGAAAGGAAAAAATGTTTGGGTGACAGACAGCAAAGGAAATAAAGCGAAAGTGACTATCAAAGACGTGAACCAAAGTAATGGAGTGATCCATGTGATTGATACGGTATTGATGCCTTAAAAAAATGTAAATGAAAAACCAGGGGCCGTATCACGGCCCTTTTTTATTTTATATTTGAACGTGTATAAATTTTCGCTTACAGGCGCTATAGGATTTTTAATAATTCTTACCATCCTGCTGGTAATTCCAGGCTCAGCTTTTCCAGAAAATAAATTACTGGCTGAAATATTTTTTGACAAATTCGCCCACATCGGATTGTTTGCTGCTCTCTGTTTTCTTTTTATGGGTTCTTTCAGGTATCCCTCATTTAAAATTTCTTTTATAATTGCTTTATGCGGAACGGTGTATGGAATTTTGATGGAATTCGTTCAAAAGTATTGGTCGGTTAACCGTTCTTTCGAGCTAATGGATATGGTGGCAGATGCAGCTGGCTGTTTGTTGGGAATTGCAGTCTTCAGGTGGTTCAGCAAAAGGTATAAAAAAAAGTAAGCCCCTGTGGAAACAGGGGCCGCAACCAAAACTAACTGCTTATGAGAAAATTGACTACTTGCTTTATATCAATCGCAAATCAGATGCCAAAACTCAGTCATTTTTATCACAACACTTAATTCTTAGAACTCAAAGTTCTCTAAAAGTTTAAAAACAAAATGTTAAGAGATGGGGTTGAAAACCCGCTTATCGTTTTCTACAACCAATCCACATATAAGACGAAGAATGAGTAAAAAAGTTTCGTAATGGTATGTTAATCCAAACTTTGATTTCCCGCCGCGGCCAATTTAAGCATGCGATCGAACTGTTCAGGGGAAAGATCATTATAAAAATAATAAACCGGATCAACAGCTTTGCCCCCCCGGTGAACCTCATAATGGCAATGCGGACCAGTACTTTTACCGGTACTTCCCACATAACCTATTACTTCCCCTCTTTTCACGTATTGTCCGCGACGCGCCTTCATCCTTGACATGTGGCCATATAAGGTCTCATAGCCATAACCATGATCAACGATCACATGGTTTCCATAACCGCCTGAACTATATACAATATCAGCCACACGGCCATCCGCAGTGGCATAAATAGGCGTACCAATAGGCGCTGCAAAGTCCAGCCCTTCATGCCGTTTCGCAACTTTATATACGGGATCTATTCTTACTCCAAAGCCCGAAGCGATGCGGGTGAGATTTTTATTACTGACCGGCTGAATAGCCGGAATGGCAGCCAGCAGCTTTTCTTTATTTTTTACCATCCCACCAATTTCATTGTAAGATCTCTCCTGGTACGCAAGCCGTAGTTTTAATTTACTCACCTGTTCGCCCAGGCTATTTACCAGCGCGTCCCCGCTCATTGTTCTTACGAGCTGGACCTCTTTGCTTTTTTGCATTTCTTTTAGCCGGGCACTATCAGGAATGGGTGTGGATTCAAAAATAGAACGGTAAACTTCATTATCTCTTTGTTCCAGTCCCTGCATCTGAATTTGTAAATCTTTCACTTCTTCACTCAATAATTTATAATTCTGTTTAAGGTCGTCATTTTGTTGCCGGAGCATTTTTTCGCTGGCTGAAGGAAAGTAACGATAAGCTACAGAAACAATAATAAAAGCGGTAACCAGCGAGGACGCCAGGAAACCAAATAACTTCAACAGGTGAACCCTTAGTGGCGTCACCAGTTTTTCATACCGCAGGGTATGCGTGTTGTAGAAGTATTTGATTTTCTTCATTATTCAGAATTCAAAATTCTAAATTCACTTTAATTTACCTTTGATGCCCTTGAAACGGTCAAAGATAGCGGCTTCAAAAGAAAAGAGAATCCAAAAAATAAGCTGGCAGTTGAGGGTTGGGCGTGTAACTGCATCTTTCAACTGCTAACGCCAACAAAAAAACTTCCCTCGAGGGAAAAGCAATAATTATGATGACGGCAAATGAGATAAGACAAGCATTCCTGGATTTTTTTGCATCCAAACAACATAAGATTGTTCCTTCTGCACCGATAGTTATCAAGAACGATCCTACACTTCTTTTTACCAATGCCGGCATGAACCAGTTTAAAGATAATTTCCTGGGTAACCGCAAAGCTGAATTTCCACGTGTTGCAGATACACAAAAATGTTTAAGAGTAAGTGGTAAGCATAATGACCTGGAAGAAGTGGGTGTTGATACTTATCATCACACGATGTTCGAGATGCTCGGCAACTGGAGCTTCGGAGATTATTTTAAAAAAGAAGCTATCGAATGGAGCTGGCAACTGCTCACAGAAATTTATAATATCCCTAAAGACCGTTTATATGTGAGTGTTTTTGAGGGTGATGAAAAAGAGAAATTACCAACCGATACTGAAGCCATAACTGAATGGAAAAAATGGATCGATGGCGACCGCATCCTGTCTTTCGGTAAAAAAGATAATTTTTGGGAAATGGGCGATACCGGCCCGTGCGGACCCTGCACCGAAATACATGTTGATTGCCGCAGCGAAGAAGAAAGAAAACAAACGGATGGCAAAGCTTTAGTAAATGCTGATCATCCCCAGGTAATTGAAATATGGAACAATGTATTTATTCAATACAACCGTTTAAAGAACGGCTCACTTGAACCCCTCCCATCAAGGCATGTCGATACAGGGATGGGACTTGAAAGACTCGTGAGGGTTTTGCAGGGTAAGCAAAGTAATTATGATACCGATATTTTTACAGGTATTATTCGTGCTACGGAAACTATTACCGGCAAAAAATATAATCATTCAGAAACCAGGCCAGACGTGGCTTTCAGAGTATTGGCCGACCATCTACGAGCGATCTCATTTACCATTGCTGACGGGCAATTACCTTCTAATACAGGAGCAGGCTATGTGATCAGGAGAGTTCTCCGCCGTGCAGTTCGTTATTATTATACTTATCTCGATTATAAACAAACATTATTGCATCGACTGGTTCCCGTACTGGCTGAAGAATTTAAAAATGTATTTCCTGAATTACAACAGCAGGTTGAATTTGTAACAAAAGTGGTGAAAGAAGAAGAAGATGCATTTTTAAAAACACTGGATAAGGGCCTGAAAAAAATGGATGATATCATCAGCCAGTCCAAAAAAACAGCATCAGCAGCAATCAATGGCCCGGCAGCTTTTGAACTTTTTGATACCTATGGTTTTCCATTCGATCTCACTAAACTCATCGCCGGAGAAAATGGTTTGGCTGTAGATGAAGCGGGATTCGAAAAAGAAATGCTTCAGCAAAAACAGCGTAGCCGTTCAGCTACAGCTATGGATACCGGTGACTGGGTTATACTGGATGAAAAAGCTTTCAGTGAATTCGTCGGTTACGATTCTTTAGAAATAAAAAGTAAAGTAGTTAAATACAGGAAAGTAAATGCAAAAGGAAAAGACGCTTATCAATTGGTTTTAGAAGCCACTCCTTTTTATGCAGAGAGTGGTGGCCAGGTTGGTGATAAGGGCACACTTAGTTTTGCTGACGAGATAGTTGAGGTGTTTGATACAAAAAAAGAAAATAACCTGCACATCCATTTTACTAACAGCCTCCCCAAAAATATGAATGTGCCCGTTGTGGCAAGGGTTGAAGTAACCGGCAGAAAAGCAATAGCAATTCATCATAGTGCAACTCATTTACTACACGCTGCTTTAAGAAAAGTACTCGGCAATCATGTAGCGCAAAAGGGCAGCCTGGTGAATGCTGATTACCTGCGTTTCGATTTCTCTCATTTTTCAAAAGTGAGCGACAACGAATTAAGAGAAGTGGAAAAACTGGTGAATGAAAAGATCAGGGAAAATATTCCTGTGATTATCCGTGAAATGCCAAAAGAGGAGGCGATGAAATCCGGCGCAATGGCTTTATTTGGAGAAAAATACGGTGATCTGGTGAGGGTGGTTATCATCGATCCAAATTATTCAGTTGAACTTTGTGGCGGCACACATGCTGGAGCAACAGGTGATCTTGGATTCTTTAAAATCAGTCATGAGACAGCAGTTGCATCCGGAATAAGAAGAATTGAAGCGGTGTGCGGTCATGCGGCTGAATTACACATTCTTGAACAGGTAATGGTATTGAACAGCCTGAAAGAGACCTTGAAAAATCCTAAGGACCTGGCAAAAACAATCGAAGCAATACAATTGGAAAATGCTGAATTAAAAAAGAAAATTGAATCGCTGGAAGCCCGGCAATTGATAATTATAAAAGAAGAGTTACTGCAGCAGGTTGAAAATATTCATGATATTCAATTCATAGGAAAAAGAGTTGATGTAAGTAACCCCGACAATCTTAAAAAACTCTGTTTCGAATTAAAACCGGGGCTTCAAAATTTCGTGATAGTGCTGGTCGCCAATATCGAAGGAAAAGCACATGTAGCTATTGCTATTGCAGAGAGCCTTGTGGCTACCCAAAAATGGGAAGCGCAAAAGCTAATTAAAGAGCAAGTGGCTCCTTTGATTAAAGGCGGAGGGGGCGGACAAAGCACACTGGCTACGGCCGGTGGACAGGATCCTAGCAACCTCGAAAAAGTAATCGAAGCCATTCGATCTTTATTAGTGCGGGAAGACAAACACTAATCGATCGTCAACCATCAACTGCCAATTGCCGATTACCTTTTAACCTTATTTAACACTTCCGAAAGTATTCGTAATTCATTTTTTTTATTAGATTTGATCTACTAACAATTTCGTAGTAATCTATAAAACGTTGTATTATGAATATTATCAAAACCAAAGCAATCGTACTTACCCTGGCTGCCGGCTTAATGATGCCCGCCTTAAAAGCACAGGATTCAAAGGACAAAGTCCAGAAAGATCAAACCATTGTTATCCGTAAAAAAGGGGACAGTAAAGAAAAAATAAAAGTAGAGGTGGACGGAGAAAACGTAACCGTTAATGGCAAACCTTTATCGGAATATAAAGGTGATGATATTGAAGTGATAAAAGGAAATCGCCTTTGGAATATGGATGGCAGAATGGCGCTTACACTGCCTAAGACCCCACGCGGTGCAGTCGCTCCGAGAATACAGTCTTTACCGAGAATGAATATGGCGCCACTCGAAAGAATGGAAGGGTTTGAGTTCCCCGGAGAAAAAAGAGCTTTCCTTGGTGTAACTACTGAAAAGGCAGAAGGGGGTGCAAAAATCACAGAAATAAGTAAGGGAAGTGCTGCAGAAAAAGCCGGCCTGAAAAAAGATGATATTATCACAAAAATCGGCAGCGCAAAAATTGAATCAAGTGAAGATCTGTATGAGGCCGTTTCCAAATATAAGCCCGAAGAAAAAGTAACTATCTCTTATAAACGCGATGGCAGGGAAGCAACCGTAAACGCAGTGCTTGGCAGCAATAATAGTTTCTCATTCGATAATCTACATATGACGCCGTCACTGGATTTAAATAATGACTTTAACGGCAACTTCAATAACAATTTTGTTTTTCGCGGTCGCCCGAGATTAGGCATGCAGGTACAGGAAACAGATAATAGTGCAGGGATCAAAGTGCTGGACGTAGATGAAAACTCGGCAGCAGACAAAGCAGGAATTAAAGAAAATGATATTATAACCAGTGTAAACGGAAAAGAAGTAAATAAGCTGGAAGACATTAGGGAACTTGTTAGAGATATTAAAGAAGGTGATGCCCTTAAGATCACTTATAAAAGAGATAATAAAACTGAAAACACAGAAATTAAGTTCCCAAAAAAGCTTAAAAAAGCTGATCTGTAAATATTTTTTACAGAGTAGTTTTTCTCATGTGCACCGACCGCTGTTTTTACGGCGGTTTTTTTATGCAGTCAATTTGATGCGTACCTTTCCAAAAATATTTTTATGCGTTTCTCAGTGGTTATATTGTCACTGGTGTTTTTCACCAGCGGGTATTCACAGGTTTATCGTTCGCAGCAACCTTTGGTTCATACTTTTTCCATAGTTGCAAAGGATGAAAGAACGGGTGAAATGGGAGTGGGTGTTCAAAGCCACTGGTTTAGCGTGGGCACATCCGTTCCATGGGCCGAGGCCGGCGTTGGTGTGATCGCGACGCAATCATTCGTTGATAAATCCTATGGCGTAAAGGGCCTTGCTTTATTAAAAAAAGGATACACTGCCAAACAGGTACTTGATCAGTTATATAAGGCAGATGCCGGCCGCGAGGTGAGGCAGGTAGCTATACTGGATGCAAAAGGTAATGTCGCCTCTTTCACGGGAAAAAATTGTATTGATTATGCATCAAATATTACCGGTAAAAATTTTAGTGTGCAGAGCAATATGATGCTCACTGATAAGGTCTGCAAAAACATGGCAAAGTCTTTTGAATCTTCTGCAGGAAAGCCACTTGCAGAAAGAATCTTACTGGCACTGGATGCCGCACAGCAGGCAGGAGGCGACATCAGGGGAATGCAGGCTGCAGCTTTAGTTGTTGTACCAGGTAAGGCAACTGCACAACCATGGAACGACAGGCTGGTAGATCTTCGCGTAGATGATAATCCACAACCTTTAAAAGAATTAAGGCGATTATATAATGTTCACCTGGCTTACCAGCATATGAATAATGGGGATCTTGCAGTAGAAAAAAATGATATGCAAAAAGCGATGAACGAATACAACGCTGCAATGAAAATGTTTCCTGCAAATCTTGAAATGCAATACTGGACAGCCATCACACTGGCCAATAACAAACAGGTATCTAAAGCTATACCGATGCTAAGATCAATATTTCAAAAAGATGCGAACTGGAAAGAACTTACAAGACGTTTGCCTAAAGTGGGCCTGCTTACTGTTACACCAAAAGAATTAACCGATATACTGAGTTTATAATGGCTGATATAAAAGATAAATACGAAGCTGTAATAGGTTTGGAAGTGCATGCGCAATTACTTACAAAATCGAAATTATTCAGTGGTGACAGTATCTCTTTCGGTGCCGAGCCCAACACCCAGATCAGTGCAATCACGTTAGCTCATCCCGGTACCTTACCCCGGTTAAATAAAAAAGCTGTTGAACTTGCAGTAAAACTTGGATTATCCTGTAACTGTAAAATCAATGAATACAATGCCTTCGCCAGGAAACATTATCTCTATCCCGATCTTCCAAAAGGTTACCAGGTTACACAACATATGCATCCCATATGTACAGGTGGCTTTGTACCTGTAAGATTGCATGGCGAAGAAAAAAGCATACCTATCCATCATATTCATATGGAAGAAGATGCAGGAAAAAGTATTCACGATCTTGATGAAGATTATTCATATCTCGATTATAACAGGGCGGGCACTCCGCTTGTAGAGATCGTAACCGAGCCCGCTATGCATAGCGCTGAAGAAGCTTACCAGTTTCTTACGGAGTTAAGAAGACTGGTGAGGTGGATAGAAGTATGTGATGGTAATATGGAAGAAGGCAGCCTGCGTTGCGATGCAAATGTTTCAATCAGGTTAAAAGGCGAAACACAATTAGGAACAAAAGTAGAAGTGAAAAATCTGAACTCAATAAGAAATGTAAAGCGGGCAATTGAATATGAAATTGAGAGGCTGATAGAATTAAAAGAGACCGATCAACCCATCATACAACAAACAAGAAGTTTTGAAGCTTCTTCAGAAACTACTTTTGCTATTCGTGAAAAAGAGGAGGCCAAAGACTACCGGTATTTAACTGAGCCTGATATACCGCCGTTCTTTATAGAAGAAGAATATGTTAACGGCATAAAAAAAGCGTTACCGTTAACACCACTTGAAACAGAAAAGATCCTGCAGGCAGAATATGCATTGACTAGTTATGATGCTGCGCAGATAGCTGCAGATAAACCGACAGCGGATTATTTTTTTAGCGTTACCTCCTTTACACAAAATTATAAAGCAATAGTAAACTGGATCAATGGACCATTAAAGAAATGGGGTAATGAAGAATTAATATCTGTCGAAAAAATAATAAGCCCGGTTTCTTTAGCTGAACTTATTGATCTTGTAGCGGCTGATAAAGTAAATTTCTCGCTCGCCTCATCTAAAATTTTTCCTGAATTAGTTAAGGACAGAAATAAAACTGCATTAGAAGTTGCAGAAGAATTGAATTTGCTTCAAACAAATAATACCAATGAATTAGATGAATGGACAGACCTTGTAATAAACAAAATGCCCGACAAGGTGCAGGAATATAAAAAAGGAAAAAAAGGTTTACTGGGACTTTTTGTTGGTGAAGTAAAAAAAATAAGCAAAGGAAAAGCAGACCCTGCTGCCGTAACAACACTGCTGCAGAAAAAACTTGAATCTTAATCAATCAAAAAAATGAAAAAACAATTTTGCATAGTGGCGGTTACACTTTCATTAGTGTCTTGCCAGCAAAAAAATTCCGGACATTTTGTTATTAATGGGAAAATACAACATGGCAGCGCCGGTAAAATATTATTGGAAGAATTGCCTTATGATGGTAAGCCGCCTGTTGTAGTAGATTCAGCCACCATGAATGAAAAAGGTGAATTCGAATTAAAGACAGAAGCTAAGCAGGAGAACCTGTATGTGCTTGTTGTTGAAAATGGCCCGCAATTATATGCCGTGAATGATAATGCTAAAGTAACAGTGAACTATGACCTGGCGAATTATCGACATCCTTCTTTTCAAAACTCACCTGCATCTTCAGATTTGTACCAGTTCGTTAATGACTACATTAGTAAGGACAGCGTTGTAAGGGCCAGTTATATTAAAATAGATTCGCTGTCGAAAATAAATCCTGCCGACAGCAGTATCTCTTTATTAAAACAATCCGGAACGCAGCAGGTAAATACATTGAATGAATACATCAAACAGTTCATCACCACATCAAACAGTCCTGCGGGTGTTTATTTTGCAATTAACATGGCTATTAATTCCATGTCAAAAACCGGGATTAAAGAATTAGCTGATATAGCTGCAAAACGTTTTAAAGATCACAAAGGTATTATCAGTCTTCAGCAGCAAATTAATTTAATGGCGGCGCAGGCTGCTTCGCAGGAAAGAGTTCAATATGCATTATTAAATCAGCCTGCGCCTGATCTGCAGATGAAGGATGTAAACGGCCAGCCAGTAACCATCAGCCAGTTTAAAGGAAAATATTTATTGGTTGATTTCTGGGCAAGCTGGTGCGGACCCTGCCGGCAGGAAAATCCGAATGTGGTTGATGCATTTAATAAATACAAGGATAAAAACTTTACCATTTTAGGCGTTTCGCTTGATAATGATAAAGCCAGCTGGATCGAAGCAATAAAAAAAGATGGATTGAACTGGAATCACATGAGTGACCTGAAACAATGGGAAAGCGCCGCAGTAAGTGCTTATAAACTTGAAGGCATTCCTTTTAATGTATTGTTGGATACGAGCGGAAAAATTATTGCCAATAATTTGAGAGGGCCGGCGCTGGAGAAAAAATTGGCTGAAGTGCTGAGATAAAAAGAAGAAGCTATCAAATTGATAGCTTCTTCTTTTTATTAACCATAATATATATTACTTAAAGCGGATTTTGTACAATCGCTTTATTCAACAGAACCGCTTGCAACTTCTTAATTCAAATATCATTGGACTATTGGGCTAACATTTGCAGCCCTGTGATAGCAGATGTTAGCTGGATATTACCAGTGGAAAAATAATTTCTAAGAACCTGAGGTGTACGGCGTGGGGAGAAATTAGCAGGGGTTAATACTATTTAAGAAAATGCAGAGAAGATAGTAACGTCTCAGATTTAGTTATAATAAAAAAGGGGTATCGAATTGATACCCCTTTTTATTTCTATTGATTTGTTATCTTTTTAAAATAGTAGCCACCGGTGTGAAGTTACCCGATGAAACTTTTACAGTATTTGTTAATGTAAAAGTTTGATCGCAGGAAGAGAACGTTCCGGAACCAGATATTGTTGAGGGTCCATAACCGAACGTGGTCAACATATAAGGTTGGCTTGGAAGAGTAATGGTAAAGTTAGCCGGGTTGCTCCAGTCAAGGGTCGCCGTCAGGCCAATCGCAGCAGGCTCATTAGATGCAAAGGGACCAAAACCCCAGTCAGATGAAGCCCCAAGGTTCTTAATTGTTATTGTTGCGCTGGTGGCAGTTTTTGGTACCCAATTCGAAATTGAAGCAGTATACTTTTGAGTACTTGCTGTACCTGTTGGCGTTTTGTCGTAATCTTTAGTATTTGTATAATTTCCTGTAAGATCAGTAGAAACTACATTACAATACTTCTGAGTTACGAGTTTGAAAACATTGTAAGAAGGAAAAGGATCAACATCTCCTCCTGTGAGGGTAAATGTTAATGTATCTCTTCTTCCAGTAGGATATCCGGCAAATATTCCTTTAACAGGAATTGAATCTACGACCTTCCCTGCAGGAATTACAATGCTGTTAGAAGCAACTGTATATTGTTGCCCTGCTACCGCACCTGTTGATGAGGTAATGGTATAATTAATAGTCCTGGCTACACTTGATGCTGTGGTTATACCAACAGGCAACATATACACCGAATTAGGATCGTTGGTAATGAAATAAGATCCAGTCGCTACACTTCCGGGTGTTGCAAATTCAGCGTAAGCAGGTGTTACTATGGTATTGTCTTTAACACAAGCCACTATACTTAGGCCAAGCAAAGCCAACGATGCTATGAATATGCTCTTATATGATCTCATAATAATTTTTTCTCTTGTTTATTTTATAGAGGATTTTGATCTGATGATGTTAAGCTCTTATTAGCGTCTAACTCAGACTGAGGCAACTGCCATCTCCACCTGTTATCGTTTGCAGGAATATTTAAAAGGCTCCATTGATTTCCATCACGAACCAAAGGCAGCTGGTAGCGTTTCAGATCAAAATATTCAACTCCTATTTCACCATATAATTCTTTGCGACGTTCAACTAATATCTCTTTAATTAAAGCATCTTTCGTAGCCGCTGTAGATCTTGTAGCATTAGGATCGCGTTGTTTTTGTAAAACAAACAATGCGTCTTTTCCAGCTTCTAATAGTCCTGTCTGAGCATTTGCTTCGGCTTCGATCAGGTACATTTCAGCGGAACGCATAAGAACCAGATCTCCTGAGAAACTTGCATTGTCTTTAAACTTCGCAGTCATCCATTTCTTCCATGGATTAGCAGAGCTCTGACCCGGTGCAGCAACAAAAAGATTTCTCATATCCGTAGCTGAAAACAGGTTCACGAAAGTAGTGTTCACATAGATATCCTTATAGCGGGTATTAGCTGCTGTAGGATCTATATAACCAAAGAATGAAGCATAAGAAAGAGATTGAGATGCATTAAACTGTATTCCCCACATCCATTCGCCATTAGCTACACTGTTGAAACCTGAAGCGTATGATGATGCATTCATCAAAGGATATCCGCTGCGTGCGGCTATAGCATTGCTCATCGCTTTAGCCCAAAGGGAGTTATCCGCCATAGCCAGTTCCTGGTAAACTTCCGCAAGTATACCTTGTGCAACATTTTTATTTACACGGTATTTATCGATCCTTGTAGTAGTTAAGTTAGCCACTGCATATTCAAGATCCGATGTAATTAATGCATACACATCTTTTAAAGACGAACGCGGGTTACCATTACTGGAAGAAGTAGCTGGTTCTGTATACACTGGAATACCAGGCGCATTAGGATCTTTCGCATAAGTGAACTGATAGATTCTTGCCAGATAGAAATAACTGTAAGCTCTTAATGCTCGTGCTTCTGCTGTTAACTGATCTTTTACAGCCTGAGATTCAGGAATACTAGGCACATTTTTAATAATCGCGTTTGCATTATTAATTGCCTTATAGAAAAGGTTCCATATCTGGCTGTTTCTAGAGGCAGTTGCAATACGACCATAGGTGTTGTCTGACCAGTTATTCTCGTATAACCACCAGTTACCTGGGTCAGAGATCAGGTCATTACCACGCATATCAAAATTGAACTGGATGGTTTTAAGCCCAAACATATTCTGCTGGCCCAAAGCATACCTCTGGAACAGGTAATAAATACCTGTCATTGCATTATCAGCTCCAAGCTTTGAACCGAAAATTACATTTTCAGAAAGACTACCATCAGCAGGCTTAACCTCGTCCAGGTAGCTTTTTTTGCATGATGTAAGTGCTATAGCACTTACACCTGCGATCATTAAATATTTTCTTATTGACATATAAAATTTTTAAAAATTAAAGATCAAAATTAACCCCTATAGAAAGTGTTTTATAAACACTTGAAGTATTACTTGTAATGCCTGATAAACCAGATTCAGGATCTAACCCTTTACGTCCAAAGAATGTGAAAGGATTCTGCAAGTCAACATACAAACGAGCTCCATTGATCTTTGCCTTGTTGATAAATCCTCTTGTCAGACGATAGCCAAGGGTAATGTTTCTTATACGGGCATAGGATGCATCATATAAAAAACGTGTTGAAGACGAATTACCCTGGTAATCTGTAGTAGTCATCAGTTTCGGTGTTCTTCCATCTCCCGTATGCGATGCATCCTGCCACCTGTTTAAGATGTCCACGCTCCAGTTATAACCGGATTGTGTTCCTACTGTACCATACAATAAGCCAGCATAATCTGCATCGTAAATTTTACCGCCAATGCTAAATGCTGCTAATATAGATAAGTCAAATCCTTTGTAGGTAAAAGTATTAGATAAACCGCCTGTCCAATTTGGCAGTGAACTACCCTGGTAATACCTCGTTGCTGCACTATAGGTTTTAGTCGCAATCCTTGTTACTTTACCAGAAGCGTCGGTTTGGTCCATGTACCACATTGGCCTTCCATCGCTTAAGTCCACACCTGCATATTCTCTCAGGTAAAAGTTATAGAGTGATTGACCCACGATTAAATTACTGAAACCGCTGCCAGCTATTGAGGCCTGCGGCAATGTAACTATCTCATTTTTTACATGGGTAATATTAAAGGTCGTAGTCCATTGAAAAGATTTTGAGGCAATGTTCTGAGTAGTCAGATCAATTTCAATACCGTGGTTCTTAACAGTTCCAATATTATCATTAATACCGCTCACCCCTACAGAAGGAGGTAAAGGACGGAAGAATAATAATTTATCAGATGTTCTTGTAAAATAAGTAACTGAACCTGATACCCTGTTTTTAAATGCTGCGAAATCGATACCCAGGTCAAGTGTTTTCTGCGTCTCCCATGTCAAGTTGCCATTAGCAAGATTTCCAATGATTGAACCACTGTAATTAGCAACGTTAGCACCCGCACTGTAAGTAGCGAGGTAAGGGAAGTTACCTACGTTCTGATTACCAGATGTACCATAACTAGCTCTCAACTTTAAATCATTAAGCTGACTGATTCCGGAAAGAAAAGATTCCCTGTTTAAGTTCCATGCTCCGCCTATTGAATAGAAAGTTCCCCATCTTACTGAATCTGCAAATCTTGTAGATGCATCTCGTCTTAATGAGAGAGAGAGGTGATATTTATCTGCATAATCATAATTCACACGGCTGAAATAACTTATTAACCGGCTATCATATGAGTTTGAACTGGCAGAGTAAGGTGTACTAGCATAACTTAATTCAGTTACACCGGGGAACGTAAAACCTCTTGCTTCCGCTGAAACTACCCCTTCATGTATCTTAAACGCTTCCTGTCCAACCACTGCATTCAGATGGTGAACACCTCTGAATAACTTATCATAAGTAAGGGTATTTGTTACGGTTTGCGTTACTGTATTGTCAGAAGACTTAAAGCTTCTTCCGCCGTAAGCAGCACCATCACCAACAAAAGGGTTATAATATGTATTTGATGAGAGTTGATTAAAGTCAATAGCATATTGACTTCTTAACCGTAAACCGCTTATAATTTGTGCTTCAGCGAAAGCATTTGCTGAAGTAATCAGGCGATTATAATATGTTGGGTTAAGAGAGGTTGTTCCTGCAGGGTTGCCCGGAGTTAATACAGTACGCAATAACGGACCGTTGTTTCCAAAGTCATATTGCAGGTTACCATTCCCATCAAGTATAGGTTTACCTGTCGCAGGATCAAGAATATATTCAGGATAAATACTTGATACAGTTCTGATCCAGCCAATCACGTTAGAATAAGCGGAACCACCCTGTACCGGATAATTTTGTGTTGAGTATGCTACACTGGTATTTACGCCAGCATTCAACCAGTCATTTACCTTAGTATCGATTTTTAAACGGCCCGTGTATCTTTTAAAGTAAGATTCAATAGCTACACCCTGATCATTCAGGTATCCACCTGAGAAGAAATAACGTGTTCTGTCAGAACCACCCGAAATAGAACCATTTATGTCCTTTCTAACGCCGGTTCTTAATAAGGCATCAGCCCAATTCTGGTTCCATAAGGTTTGCGTTCCCGGAACTATTTTACCGTCAGGTCCAACCGGCTGTGCTATTCCGAAAGGATTATATACCAGTTTTCCCACAACAGTTCTGCTTGCATAGTCTTCGGGAGAAGTTGATCCTGAAGCGGTAACAAGGCTGCTGTTTAACCTTGCTTCGTTTCTTAAAGACTCCCATGTTAATTCATATAATTGGTTTGCACTAACATATTCATAATCATCTACAGCCCTTTTAGAATAACCGGTTACAGCAGACAGAGACACCTTCGGAGTACCTTTACCAGTTTTTGTGGTAATAGAAATAACTCCGTTAGCTGCACGCGAACCATAAAGTGCAGTTGAAGACGCGTCTTTTAATACTGTAATAGTTTCAATATCATTTGGATTGATATTGTTTATATTTCCTCCATACTGAGCTCCGTCTACGATAATCAAAGGGTCTGAAGATGCGTTTACAGAACCAATACCTCTAACACGGATAGTCGGGCTTTCACCAGGCTGTCCATTAGAACTAACAGCCAGTACACCACTTGCATTACCCTGTAAAACATTGGTAATACTGGATACCTGCAAGTCTTTAAACTTATCGTTAGTGATTGTTGAAGCCGTACCGGTGAATGCCTTTTTACGGGTTACACCATAGGCCGTAACAACAACTTCGTTTAAATTCTGCGCAGAAGCGGACAATGACACTGTAACACTTGATCTGCCAGAAATGTTAACTTCCTGGCTACCAAAGTTTACAGAAGACACAACCAATGCTGAAGAATTTGCCGGAACGAGGAGAGAGAATACACCCTGCTCATTCGCAGAGGTTCCTATGTTTCTACCTTTTACTAGAATTGTCGCATTCGGTACCGGAATGCCTTTTTCGTCCGTAACGGTCCCGGTAACAGTCCGGGATTGTGCTTGCAGCTGTACAATAGCTATACACATGCTTAAAAGCAATAGCAATTTTCTCATTTCTCAGGGGGTTTTAACAAAAAATATGTGCAAAATTAACATTTGCACGGATAAAGACAAAACCATTTTCAGTCCTGCTGCACGGTTTTGTCATTAAAAAGTAATAAAACCTACTAAACTTATAGGATTTCAAGTTCATTCTTAAATAATAAGGGCCGCAGTTGCGGCCCTTATTATAAAATTATTCCATGTTTGTCATTCACTAGTCCACCCAAAGCTTATTTAACGATTTTTCATTTGCAGATGCAGGCCAGATATATCCTTCATCGGTGGGGGCTTTTGCTCCGGCAGTTCCTTTAGCAGGAATAGTCTGCAATAAGCGCATCAGGTCATTATTACGTAAGCCTTCACCCAAAAATTCAATTCTTCTTTCCGTCATGATCGCATCAATTAATGCCTGCTGGGTTGCGGCCACAATTGTAGTAGAAGGATCAGACCGCTGACGCACTGCATTTAATAAAGCCAGTGCCCTAACATCTACTACAGTTGTGCTGGTGCGGGCCAGCGCTTCGGCCAGGTTCAATAACACTTCTGAATAGCGTATCACAGGTGTGTAATCTGCAGGCGTAGCCGTAGGATATTTATTAAGGTATTTTTTCCCTGCATTAGCGCCGGTTGTAGCAGTAAAAATAAAAGACCTTCTCTTATCTGTTGCAGAAATACCCGTATTTCCAATTATACCTGCAGGATTCAGCGAATAAATCGCTCCTAATCCTGAGGCTACAGGGTAATAATAGCTCTGCAGTCCATTTTGAGTACCCGGTATATCACCTGATGTGGATGAAAACGGTAAGGAAAATATTGATTCGGAAGAAGTGTACGGTGTCTTGAATACTGTAGTGATATCTGCAGCCAAAGAATGATTTACACCAGTAGTAGCTGTAAAAGGAGCCGTTGTTGAGACTATCTTATTTGCCTCGGTTATTACCTTATCATATTTCTGCATGTTTAAATAAACCCTTGTTTTTAAAGCAATGGCCGTATTACGATGGGCACGTGTGGTATTTAGCAGCGCCGTTGCATAGTTTAGCGGCAGATTTGTTTCAGCAAAATCAAGGTCTGCCAATATTTGTGTGTAAACTTCTGCTACGGAACTACGGGCAAGATCTGAAAATCCTGAACCTTTTAAACCTGTAAGCCTTAGAGGAACTCCGGGTTTACTTCCATTTCCATCGGCATATGGCCTGGCATAGAATTGAAGTAAATTTAAATAGGACAGGGCTCTTATCAATCTTGCTTCTGCGATATAATTATTACCTGCTGCTGCTCCCACTACAGAAGTTCCCTTTGAATTCATACCATCAATAAACAAATTGCATTGATTGATTACTGAATAAGCAGAGCTCCAAAGTCCAACAACAGCAGTTGCACTATTTGTCGGATTCAGTGTCCAGACATCAGCGCCGGTAACAAGGTTTGGATCTTCCAATAAAAAGTCCTCTCCTTTTATGTCACCATACACTAGAACACGGCCTGCATAGAAACCGCCGCCTTTTAATGCTGAGTAGAGAGACAAAACCTGGTTCGCAACCCGGTAAGGCTGATCAAATGCCGTTGCATCCGAAATTGAAGTTTGGGGTGAAGGGTCAAGCAAGTCCCTGTGACAGGAAGTTAGCATCACTGCTGTTAATCCCATCGTCCATATATATTTAAATGTTGTTTTCATTATTCACTTTTTTAAAATCAGGATGTTAAAAATTAATGTTTAAACCCACTGTTATTGTTCTGCCATTAGCTAAAGTGTTTCTGTCCACACTGGCACTTGTTCCAGAGTTACCATTAGAAGAAACTTCAGGATCAGGACCAGGATAATTGGTAAGAATAGCTAAGTTCTGGGCACTTATATATACCCTTGCACCGCTTATTCCCGCTTTACTCATATATCCTTTAGATAAAGAATACCCAAGACTGATGCTTTTAAGCTTAACAAAATCACCTTTGAAAACATTAATATCCATAGGCATTGCAGAACCATTAGAGACATTATCACCAAACATGGGTTTAGGCCATGCTGCTGCATCACCCGGCTTCTGCCAGTAATTTAAAACGTCTGTTGCATTATTCCAGAAGCGCTGATCGTGCAAGCCGGCGTTTGAGCCATAGTATACATAAAAGCCGGCCTGGTAAGTAAGAAGAACATTTATATCAAAATCTTTTACGCGGAAAGTGTTGTCCCATCCACCAATATATTTGGGCTGGGTATTACCGTATAAAACAGCATCATCTGCCTGGTTAATTGCTACGGCAACACCATTTTTCTTGTATTGTGTTCCGTCGGGATTAGTCCAGTTAAACTGGCCCGCAGGCAATACGCTGCCGAATTGGTATAACACAGGATTTCCTGCACCATTTATATAAATTCTTCTTCCTGAAGCGGGGTCAACCCCACCTGTACGAATCACCCATAAATAACCTGCAGAGTATCCAGGTAAAGTCTTATTCACTGTCTCCAAACCGCTGGTAGAAGTTTGAATTTCTAAAAGGCCGGGAGCTAATGCAGTAACCTCGTTCTTGTTATAAGCGAATGTAAAAGAAGAGTTCCAGCTGAAATCTTTCTTAGTAACAAGAGAAGCATTCAAAGTAAGCTCCATTCCTTTGTTATACATTGTTCCAACGTTCTGTAAAATATTTGGCAAACCTGTGGACGGAGCCTGCGGAACACTTAAGATCAGATTATCGATATTATTTTTATAATATGCGAATTCCCCGGTTAGTTTATCATGAAAAAGTCCAAAAGAAAAACCAACATCTGACTTTGTACTGGTTTCCCATGTGATCTGGTTATTACCTACTGTACTGAATGCCAGGGTAGCAGAACCACCATATAAGCCAGAGCCATACTGTGAAAATGCTGGATAATTTCCAACGCCTGCAATATTTCCTACTTTACCGTAACTACCTCTTATTTTAAAAGAGCTGAATACATTGTCCATTCCTGCATCAGCCCACAATTTTTCTTTGGTAATTTCCCATCCGGCTGATACTCCCCAGAAAGTTCCCTTCTTAATTCCTAATGCAGAATATTCGTCCTGGCGAACGTTAGCGCTGATAAAATATTTCTGACTGAAATTATAGTTTAACCTTCCAAAATTAGAAAGCAGGAAGTTTTCTCCAAGAGCAAGTCCTGCAGCATTGTTTGTTGTAAATCCTGCCTGAACAAAAGTATAAGCAGAATCTGACAACGTTCTGCGGCTGATACCAAGGCCGGTACTTGTGCGTCTTTGCTGTTCATTACCTGCAAGGAAACTGAAATTATGCTTGTTACGAAGCGAAAAATCAAATTGTGCAGTGGTTGTCCATATCCACGATTTATCCTTGGAAAAAGTTAAGCTACCGCCACCACCTGGTCCGAGGCTGGAGCCTGCACCATCACCATGGTAAGGATTATAAAAAACATCATTGTCAATTAATAAATTGTCGATACCATAAACTGTCCTTAAGGTTATCCAATTAAGTGGTTTTAACTGGAAGTATGCGTTCGACTGCAAATGGTTGACTTCATTATTTGAACGATTGAGATCTAACAACAGGGTTACGTTATTAAAGGTATATGGGTTTGATCCGTTAACCTTACTTCCCTGGTCTCCTATCGCGGTTGCAGATGCTATATTATATGTACCATTAGCGTTATAGGGACTAACATTTGGCGGAAGAGCAAACGCAAGGCGTGCAGCCCCTGCAGATGCAAAACCTTCTCCGGGAAGTGAACCGGAACTTCCTCCGATCAGGTTCCTTTCATTAGAGTAAGAAAGCTTACCTCCCATGCTTACCCATTTATTTACCCGACTGTCTACATTGAGTAAAACATTTTTCCGCTCAAAATCATTTTTCTTTAGAATTCCTTCCTGCTTGGTATAGCCCGCAGAGAAATAATAAGTAGTTCCTTCAGACCCACCGGAAACATTTACATTATGACTTTGAGAAAAGGCCTTGCGATAAACTTCGTCGTACCAATTGGTACCACCACCAGCAGGAACAATAAAGCTGCCGAAAGTGGAAGGATTGTTGATTTTCAGATTTGCAAGAGCTACATTTTTATAATCAACATATTGCTGGGTATTTAAAATTTCGGGTAACCGCGTGGCCTGGCTAAAACCAACCCAGCCGTCGTAAGAAACTTTTGCTTTCCCGGGCCTGCCCTTTTTTGTTGTAATGAATACCACACCATTTGCTGCACGGCTTCCATAAATGGCAGCAGCCGCAGCATCTTTTGCTATATCAATACTTTCAATATCATTTGGATTGATACTTGCCAGCGCATTAGCAGGCGCACTTGTTCCACCCTGATCTCCCGTATAACTAGGAACACCATCTATTACAATCAGCGGGTATGAACTTAGCGAGATCGAGTTTGTACCTCTTATCCTGAATACCGGAGGATTATTCAATACACCGTTGGGCACCGTGATCTGAACACCGGCAGCTTTACCGGCAAGAGCCTGCTCAAAACTTTGAACGGGCTTTTCAGCAATAGCCGAACCTTTTACGGTAGCTACGTTACCGGTCACTTCCTTTCTTTTTTGAGTACCATATCCCACTACTACCACTTCAGACAAACTTCTGTCTTCAGGTGAAAGTGAAACATTTACAGTACCCGAATTATTTAAATTTTGCGTTACGGAGCCGAATCCAACATAACTAAATGTTAGCGACCTGGCTGAAGCAGGAACACGCATGGTAAAATTCCCATTGGCATTGGTTGTTGTTCCTGCATTACCGGCAGTAACCGACACACCCGAAAGCGGGTTGCCTTTGTTATCTGTAACTCTCCCGGAAAAGGTTCGTAAGTTTTGCGCCTGAACCTGCATAATAGTCAATAGCAGGCAGCACACTGCGAGCAGTAATTTTTTCATGAGCAATTAGTTTAATGACCAAAAATAAAATCAAAAAAGAATATTACAAACGGTATTATTCTTTTTTAGATGGACAAGATTAACAATAAATCCCTGATTTAAAACAGCTTAAAAAAAAATTAAGGAGAAAAAAAGCAATCGCCCCCAATTGTGTAGTCAGTAAAAAAAGAATTTTTAGCTATTGATTCTTTCTCTCCTTTGCATTTTTAAAATCAATACCGGCAGCAAGACAAGATTGGTGATCGTTCCTGTGATTAAAGTAAGGGATGTGAGCCACCCCAATGTTTTGGTTCCGCCAAAATCACTTATACAAAAAACGATAAAGCCTGCAATTAATACCAGCGAAGTATAAATAATGCTAATACCAGTGTGCCGTATCGTTTGCCGCAGGGTTTCAGGGACCTTCAGATGATATACCGGCAGCTCCTGTTTATAATTAACAAGGAATCGTATCGTTACATCGATAGCTATCCCAAGCGCTACGCTGAAAATTAGGACGGTAGAAGGCTTCAGCCTGATGCCGGCCCACCCCATTACACCTGCTGTAATTAAAAGAGGAATTATATTGGGAATGAGTGAACAAACAAGAATGCGGAAAGACCGGAACAGATACAGCATACAAACCGCGATTAAAATAAATGCCCAGAAGATACTTTCCTTAAGGCCTTTGATAATAAACGATGAGCCTTCAAGAAACGTGACAGACGCACCGGTAAAAGTGACTTTGTATTTTGAAGAATCAAACGTAGCATTCGCCACTTTTTTTAAAGTATCCAGCAAAACAGGCAATTGTACGCTGCCAATATCTTTCATATTCACGCTTATCCTGGCCCGCTGTCTTGCAGTATCCATATAGCTGGTGAGCATTTTTGCCATATTGGATTGGCCCGCTTTAGCACTGTCTTTATTTCCGCTGCCCTTCAGGTATTTTCCAAGTACGGGGATATCAAATTCTGTAGGGGTGGCATAATTTGTACTGTCACCGTCATAAGTTGCCTGGCGAACAAATTTCAATCCCTCTACAAAAGACAAGGGCCTGGATGTTTGCGGTAATGAAGCGATGTAGTGCGAAAAAGAATCTATTTTTTCAATTGCCTCTAATGATTTTGTCAGCCCGTTTCTCTTTTTTGTATCGATGAGAATTTCAAGCGGCATAACGCCATGAAAATTATTTTCGAACCATTTCAGATCCGTATATATTTTATCATTTTGAGGCAGATCATCTACTATAAAACCTTCGCTTTTTATTCTTGTGATCCCGGCTACAGAAACTACAATTGCAATAACTGTTATTCCTATCACCCACCTGCTGTGATTAAATGCCCACCCTTCTATTTTTAGCAGGAAGCGTTCAATCGTCTTGTTATCCAGGTAACGCATCTGGTGCGCTTTCGGAGGAGAAAGATAGCTGAGTACAACAGGAATAAATACCAATGAAATAAAGAACAATGCCATGATATTAATGCCAGCCACTACACCAAACTCTTTTAGCAGATCGCTTCGTGTAAATGCAAATACAGCGAAACCAATGGCGGCCGCAATGTTGCAGAAAAGGGTAACGATACCCATTCTGCCGACCATTGTAATCAATGCTTCATTTTTATTTCCGCTTTCTTTATATGCTGAATGATATTTATTCAAAAAATAAATACAATTAGGAATGCCGATCACAACAATCAGTGGCGGGATCAAAGCTGTTAATAATGTGATCTTATATCCCAGCAGCACCATTGTTCCCAGGCTCCATGCTACGCCTATACCAACCACTACAAGGCTCATGATCATCGCACTGAAACTCCGGAAAAAAATCAATAGCGTGATAGCAGATAATAATAATGATCCCATCAAGAACCAATTCATTTCTTTGGCAATTCTATCCGCCACTCTTGTACGTATAAAAGGCAATCCGCTGATGTGAACAAGCTGGCCCGTTTCTTTTTCATAAAGAGAAAAAGCTTCAGTCACCTTATTAATTAGTCCTGTTCTTGCTTTACTATTTATCAAACCTTTATTCAGCTTCACGCCAATCAGGTAACTCTGTGTTGAAGCATTATATAACAACCCATTATAGAAAGGAAGATTTTCAAATTTTGCTTTGTCGCTATCCAGTTGAGTTTGCGAAGAATAAGGGACAGTAAACAGGTTAACAGCTTCCAGTTTTTCTGCGCTGTCAGATTTCTTTAAATCAACAGCGGCAGGTACGGTTAGTAATTCTTCAACTCCGGATATTGCTTTTAGATTTTGCTGAAGTTTACCCAAAGCATTAAACCGAGAAACAGTATAAAAATTATTAGCCTGTACACCTGCAACTACCATGTTACCATCATCAGAAAATTGTTTTCTGAATTGCTGGTATTCTATGTATTTGATATTGTCGGTAGGGATGGCTCTCGAAAAATCATAACTCATCTGAACCTTAGCAGCCATAAAAACTGCATAACCAGTAATTAATAAGAGGACCACCATCAGAATGACCCTGTATTTTAATATCAACCGTCCGAGGCTAAACCACATGCTGCAAGAATTGAGATGCAAATAAAAGAATAATCAATCGCATGCGGCATGCCAATAGACGATCTGTACATTTTTAGGGATGATCTTAACGTTTGAGCGGCTTGGCCTTTTCGTATTGAACTTTACCCGGATGTTGTAGTTTTATAAAAAAATTACATGGTCAGGCCAAAAAACAGAGCTTACTTTTCTTATGCCTGGCGAAGGATATTACAGTTTTTCTTCCAGGGTGTGATCGTTCTCGCACCTATCGGAATTACACTTTATCTCGTATTATGGCTATTCAATTCCATTGACAGTATTCTTCCTAATATTTTAAATTACCTGGCGCCTGCATTTGGCAAAGACGACCCGCTTACACCTTTTCGCAGAATACCGGGCATTGGATTTATTCTCGTTATCTCACTGGTTATAATTGTCGGATGGTTATCCTCTTTATTTTTTGTGGAAAGAATAGTTGAGATACTGGATAAAATTCTTGAACGTACCCCGGGTATTAAATTCATTTATTCATCGATAAAAGATTTTCTTGAAGCCTTTACCGGTAACAAAAGAAAGTTCGATAAACCCGTACTGGTGAATGTTGATGCGAATGAGGTTTGGCGAATTGGCTTCATTACACAAAAAGATGCAGCACATTTTTCCTTACCCGACCATATGGTGGTGTATGTTCCGCATAGTTATGCCATATCCGGCATCACTTATTTCGTTCCTAAAGACAGGATAAAATTGCTGGATATAAATGCGTCCGAAGCATTAAAATTTGTTGTTTCGGGAGGAGTAACAGATTTAGATTAAGTTTTACCGCACAACACAACCAGGCTTGGAATGAGCCTGTTGATAAAATAATTCCTGCAATCCATTTCAATTCGTGTAATTAAATTGCAGGATGCAAAAACACAATTTCAATTCTGGTCCATCAATTCTTCCGCAAACTGTTATTGAACAAGCCGCTGCTGCTATTAAAGACTTTAATGGCATTGGTTTATCTATCCTGGAAATAGGTCATCGCACAAAATGGTTTATGGATATAATGGAAGAAGCAAGGCACCTTGTAAAACAACTGATGAACCTGGATGATAATTATGAAGTTTTGTTTTTGCATGGTGGCGCAAGTACGCAGTTTATGCAGGTGCCCTATAACCTCCTCGATCAAAATAAAACGGCAGCCTACTGCAATAATGGAATATGGGGCTCAAAAGGAATTAAAGAAGCAAAGCTTTTTGGAAATGTACATGTAGCATCATCTTCTGCTGATAAAAATCATTCTTATATTCCTAAAGAACTTTCAATTCCTGGCCACGCTGTCTATTTGCATTACACTACCAATAACACTGTCGAAGGAACACAATGGCACCATATACCTGCAACCGATACACCACTCGTGTCGGATATGAGCAGTGATATTTTTAGTCGTGACCTTGATTTTAAAAAGTTCTCTTTGATCTACGCCGGCGCTCAAAAAAATATGGGTGCGGCCGGAGTTAATCTTGTGGTAGTTAAAAAAGATATTCTTGGAAAAGTGAACAGGCCAATTCCAACGATCCTTGATTACCGCCAGCATATTGCCAGCGATTCTTTATTAAATACACCACCTGTTTTTGCAGTCTATGTGAGCCTGCTTACGTTAAGATGGATCATCAGCGAGGGTGGTCTGAATGTAATGGCGCAAAGAAGTACAGAAAGAGCACGGTTGTTATACAGCACTTTGGAAAATCTGCCTTTGTATACGCTGCCTGTTGCAACCGAAGATCGCAGCGAAATGAATATTGTATTTATTATTAAAGATGCAAGCCTGGAAAAATTATTCCTGCAAGAGTGCGAAACACACGGCATGGTAGGTGTAAAAGGCCACAGAAGCGTTGGCGGATTGCGTGTATCCATGTATAATGCATTACCACTATCCAGCGTGCAGGCCTTCTGCGATCTGCTGAAAGATTTCTCAGAAAAACATGGTTGATTTTTTTTAGCCGGCATTGTTCTTTGGTCACGCCTGTTACGGAATCTCACTCAACCTCCCTCGTTACTCATTATTGATTACTCATTATTCATTACTCATTGTATCTTGCACGACTAAAAAAAATACAGGATGTGTGAGATCAGACCCTTCATGGCGCTTAGGCCCCAGGCCCAATTTGCAAAACAAGTTGCAAGCAGGCCCTACGATGTACTCAATAGCCAGGAAGCAAAAAAAGAAGCCGAAGGAAATTCTGCTTCTTTTCTGCATGTTACGAAAAGCGAGATCGATCTTCCTGAATCAACTGACGTTCATTCTGCTGAGGTCTATGAAAAAGCTAAACAGAATCTTGAGGCTTTTATTAAAAGAGATATTCTTTTCAGGGAAAATAAAGAATGCTTTTATATCTATCGGCTGATCATGGATGGCCGCAGCCAAACTGGTCTCGTTGCATTAAGTTCTCTAAAAGATTATGAGCAGGGTACTATAAAAAAACATGAGTTCACCAGACCTGAAAAAGAGTTGGACCGCATAAATCATATTAAAACAACAGGTGCACAAACAGGAAATGTTTTTCTGGCTTATCGCAATGTTGAAGAGCTGGACGAGATCATTGCGAAATGGTGCGAAACAAAAACGGAAGTATATGATTTTATTGCTGATGACAAGGTGCAGCATACCATCTGGATCATTAATGATGATAAAACAATTGAAATTATCAGTGACATTTTCAGAGATAAAATTCCTTGTACCTATATCGCCGACGGGCACCACAGGGCCGCATCTGCAGCTAAAGTAAAAGAGGCGCTCAGTGCAAATGGAGGTGAAGGCACCAATTATTTTTTAACCACACTTTTTCCATCGAACCAGTTAGCTATACTGGATTACAACAGGGTGATAAAAGATCTGAACGGTCATAATAAAGAAGAACTTTTAAAATTGCTTGAGAAAGATTTTATTGTTGAACACAAATCGAAAGCTGTCAAACCCGCAGAGTTGCACAGTTTCGGCATGTACATCGGTAAAGAATGGTATCAACTGACTGCCAAACCAGGCACTTTTAAAAACGATCCTATCGGCATATTGGATGTTACAATTCTGCAGGAAAATATTTTGCTTCCTCTTTTCGGTATAGCTGATCAGCGTACTGATAAACGCATTGATTTTGTAGGAGGGATCCGCGGATTAAGAGAACTGGAGAAAAGAGTTAACAGTGGCGAAATGAGTGTGGCATTCAGTTTGCATCCCGTGAGCATCGATCAATTATTCAATATAGCTGATTCGGGTAATGTAATGCCGCCAAAAAGTACCTGGTTCGAACCAAAATTAAGAGATGGCTTGTTAACACACCTGATCAGCGAATAACTAAACATTAAATGAAAAATTTTTTTATCCTTTGCCTGCTGCTGCCTTTTTTCTCTCATGCGCAGGATGCAAAAACACTTTATGCTGATGCCCGTGATTATATGATGAAGGGCAATTTTGAAAAAGCAAATTCCACCATCGACAAGGCTTTGACTGCGGATCCCAACAATCTGGAAATGCAAAAGGACAAGGCTTATATTCTTTTTCTGAAAAAAGATTATGGCCCGGCCAGGGATGCGGGAGAAAAAATTATTGAAAGAAAAGATGCCGATGTGCAGAGTTACCAGATACTGGGCCTTACTTACCAGGCCATAGCAGAAACAAAGAAAGCAGAAAAAATGTACCGCAATGGCATTGAAAGATTTCCTGCAAGCGGCGTTCTTTATGCAGATTATGGCAATCTTTTATACGAGAATAAAAATTTTAAAGAAGCAATAAAAAACTGGGAAGCGGGGATTAAGGCCGATCCTAACCATAGCAGTAATTATTATTATGCAGCTAAATTTTATGCTGATAGTAATGAACCATTATGGTCTGCACTTTACGGAGAAATATTTGCGAACATTGAAAGTTATAGTAAACGCACCGCTGAAATAAAACCCATTTTAATAACTGATTATAAAAAGTTGCTACAGCAATCTGTTCCTGTATCGGGACAGAATGCTTTTACTAAAGCTGTCTATTCAGTAATAGATAAAAATAAAAAAACAGGACGGGAGGATTTTAACCTTACTGCTTTATCTGCTTTCCGCAATTCGTTTATTACTGAATGGAACAAAAAATATGCATCTGCATTTCCTTTTCGTTTATTCGAATACCAGGAGCAACTGGTAAAAGATAATGTCTTCGCCGCCTATAATGCATGGTTGTTTAATGATGAGAACACGGATGAGTATAAAAACTGGGTTCAGCAACACAATGCAGAAGCAGAAAAATTTAAAAACTTGCAGGGCGGCCGCTTATTTAAAGTTCCGCTTCAGCAATATTATCATTAAGCGTTGCTTTTTTTATTCTTTAAAAACATTTTGTTGTTATTGCAAAGTTGCTTCTAAAAGATTTTACCTATTTACGATTTAAGAAGGCCACATCCCGTAAATAAGAAGTTGTTTACCGGGACGGGCAATACTTTTAAAGTTGCAATAAAATATTTACAAGCATTAGAGGCGAGAAACCACCCAGCTCACGCACAGGGCATCCGGATGGCTTCGTGCATTTTTATTTGTGTCTTGCAACGGCTATCCTCGAATACTTATTATATGGCCTGTATTGACTGTGGTAATTAATGATGATTGAATCTTTTGTGATGATTCCGTTTCCATTAACACTGTAGTTATAATAAGGCATTCCGAAGTAGGGCGCTACTGAATAGTCAGGAATAGCAAGCGTCATCAATTTAACGTCTGCACTGTCTTTTAATTTAGCCACCAGCGGACTATTAAAAGTGGTTGGTTTGGTAGTAGCATTTACAAATTTAACAACACCGGTAGTAAAGATGATCGTTCGGGGATTATTACTATACCACTGCGGCGGCTTTGTAAGTGGTGGCAGCTGGTCTATAAAACCAATATTAAGGCTAGCTGTGTACTGAGTTTCTACAAATTGGTTTAGATAAATATATCCTGAACTGTCTGCGGCTTTTGGTTTTGTTATACTAAATGAACCCGTGTCTTTGTCAAATGCTTCTCCATAATCATAACCCGGAACTCCATTAGGACCGCTTATGCCATTCAGCCACGCACCGAACTGAAGGTATTGATACCTGCATGGCACAATGAAACTATAACTTCCAACAACACTGTCTCTGAAATCTTTTGCCACTGAGGATGGAGGATTCGGCAAAGTTGCAGCTGAATCTCCTGTGCCCCTGCCTTCATTGATCTGATCACCGGTCTTACCACAGGAGTAAATAATAATGCTTGAAAGAGCGAGAAAAATAAGCAGGCGTGTACCCATTTGGATTTATACTTAATACAATTTACAAAAATTGTAGAAAAGTCCAATTCATATACCTGTTGGTCGCTCAGCAAGCCCCACAATTTGAAAAAAAACTTATCTTGTAACAAGCAATTCTTCCAATGATTCATCGTGTTCTCGCAATATTAGCACTGGTTATTATTCTTATTTCCTGCTCTAAAGGAAATGGAGATTCATTAAAACCTTCAGGGCTTGATAGTGCTGGTACTGGTGGTGGGTTGCCACCAACATCAAATAATGCTCCTGATAAAAGAGACGGATTTTCGGGAAAATATAGTTTTATCGGGCCATCCACATATCAATATTTGCAACCAGATCCCTGGCCGGGAGGTCAGGGGTTAGCGGCCGGTACCGCCGGGTATTACTATGGCGAACTCCCTCTTAAAGACACTGGCTCCTTTAGTATAACAAAGCCCAAATCCATTGATAGTTCTGCTTTCATTTACCTGAACCAGTTTTTTACAGATACTCATGATGTTACAATGCAAATTGGCTTTATTCTTACGCCTCCTCCCGTTACAACTACACCGGTCTGGCTTGCGAATAATCCGCAAACTTTGCAATTCAGAGCTCCCGTTAAGTTTAAAGATTCTACTGTTCTTCCGAACGCTAATGGTCTTACAGGTTCCGCTTGCGCCAAACTAAAAGATAGCGCAGATGTTACACTAATAACAGGTTTGTATTTTGCGGATTACAGGACTTCGCCCTGGTTGCCAGGTGGTCCCCCTGTCTATAGTTTTGCTCTTGGGGGAAACGGAGTAATAACAAAAGATTCTATCATTATTAATTACCACAGCCAGTACCGCATGTTTCACAAATTTGGGAGGATGGCGGTTTTAAGACATTAAAATTGTTGAAACATTCCCTAAAACAACTTACCCTGTTTTTCAAATTCGGGCTTTATCAACTCCAGCCCACAAGCTGGATTTAATTTATCAACTAAATAAACGGTCAGCTCCGGCGAAGTCGCTTCATCATGCATGTGCATGAAAAAATAAAGTTCCTGCAAGCCGTTGCTAAGCCAGTATTTAATCCGTTCAACCCACTCGTCTATTCTGGTGAAATCTGTTTTATGTAAACTGTTTCCTACAAAACGTATGAAAGCTTTTGGTACGGTTAAATGCATGTGACAACAATCTCTTCTTCCGGCAGTGTCTGTTATTACGGCACCAATCTTTATTTTCTTCAGCACGGTAAATAAATCTTCACTCGTCTCATTTAAAAACCATTCAGGATGCCTTACTTCTAAAAAGAACTGCAGGTCCTTGGGAAGTAACTGCAGGTAAGCGATCAGACTTTCTTTTCTTGCCGGTGCATATCTTTCACTCACCTGTAAAAAGATGGGGCCGAGATGATCGCCAAATTCATAAACTCCTTCAAGAAAAGAATTGGTTAATGCTTGTGCTTTTTCACCAAAGCCACTGAAGTGACTGATCGCCTGCGGCACCTTAGGACAAAAAATAAAATCTCTTCCCTCAGCTTTGTCTGACCATTGTTTTATTTGTGCCGGTGGCTGAATCTTATAATGTGTTGCATTTAATTCAATGCTATTGTAATGTTTTACATAATGATCAAGGAACTGTGCGTCTTTTGTTCCCTTAGGATAGATTTTGCCTACCCATTCTTTGCGGCCCCATTTTGCACAGCCGACATATACTTTGGGATGAGCCGCTTTCTTTCCTTTCAATATTTTTTTATTAAAGGCAGGTTCTGCAGGCAAAGAAAAATTGACCAAGTCTACCTGGTTGTCGGGAACGCGGCCAAAATCCATGGGGAGGTTTTTTTCAAAGCTAAGAGATTTGCCAGGAAGACGCAACGATAAGAACAATCACGAAGATGTTTCTCGCGGAAATCACGGAATTCGCAGAAAAATGAAAATCACAGAGGCACAAAGGCAGGAGTTACACAGCGGTTCTCTGTGATGCTCTGTGCTTTTGTGCCTCTGTGATTTCTTTCTCCAGCTTTGGAGCAGTATTATGTTTTCCGGTTCGCATCAAACGTAACAGTGAAATAATAAAACCCTCCAATCACCGGCCCACCCAAATATTGATAATATCTTTTGTTTAAAATATTAGTTGCACCAAACTTAACAGTCGTATTTACTTTGGTAAAACGATGATTTACCTGTGCGTCTAATGTTCCGTAAGCAGGTACTTTTCCTGTTGCCAGCGGGCTTGCCCAGTCGAATGAATTCTGCCAGTGCCACACTAAATTGAAACCTGTATTCCTCGCTACTTCACTATTGCTAAATGTGAGGTTAGTGATCCACGATGGCGTGTTAAATGCAGGTATGAAGGCATCCGCCGCAGATATATTTGCAAGTGCCGCATAACTTGCATTTGCGCCAATACTGTATCCTTTATAAAAATTATAATTGACTCCAGCTTCTACGCCCTGGTTGGTAACGGCGCTGGTAGAGTTCGTCCACATTTTATATTTGTTAACCTGCTTACCCCCGTTGTAAGTATAGAACGCTGTGCTGTCGTTAACGCCACCGGTTGTTCCAATAACACCTTTATACGGTTGCGTAACATCTAACTGTCCAATAAAATGATCATAGGCACTGAAATAATAATCAACATCAATAAATAATTTATGATTGAGCCAGTAACCTTTGTACCCGATCTCAAAAGAATTAATGTGCTCTGGCTGCAGGTAAGTATAATTTGTTTTTACGAGGAGTGAGGTTTCTTTTTGAATAGCGGTATTCTGGTTCATGCCATTATTTACATCGTTGTTTACTGCATTTTTAAATGCGGTTACGGAAGTATTGATGTAAGAATTTTCAAACACCCCTAAATGTTCTGAGGTAACTTTTAAACCTCCCAGTCTTCGCACTCCACCGTTATTTACGTAAGCAAAACCTTCGAACAAAGTAGGAAACCGATACCCATTCTGAAATGATATTCTGAAATTATGCCGTTGTGTTGGAGAATAAACGAAAGCAATCCGGGGGTTAATTTTCGGTTCGAAATATTCTGATTTATCAACCCGGAAAGAAACCGTTGCTTTTAATTTATCCGCAAATAAACTTTTAGTTGCCTGTACAAATCCGCCATAACTGTAATAATGGAAATCCGTGGCACTTAATTTAGGGTTCGCATACGCATCAGGGTTCACATAATTATTTCCATCGGGAGAGATCACATAATTACGGTAATTGAATCCGGTTAGAATTTGAATACCATGTATCAAACCGCTCCAGTCATATTGTCCTTCTAAATGGACAAACCCTGATTTCAAAATCAGTGCTGCACCAACGGTATCCCAGTTATTAGTATGAGTGATCTTATTCAGCACGCTGTCAAACGCAGCTGTACCTGGAATAAAACGCCCGTTATCTGCGGCCGTCCTTGCAGCAGCGTGTGCACCTTCTACTGTATTGCCCGTATTAATAGCCGTATTAAATGCGGTTGTATAATCGTTGTACCATTGCGTTGGCTTTTTAAATGCCAGATCAATATTCTCGCCCAGTGGTCTGAAGTTGTAAGAGTCGCCTGTATTTTCTCTTGTATAATATCCCCGCAACTGCAAATATTTTCCTGTCAGTTCAATTTTATGTTGTTGTACTTTTTCTCCATCTAGCCTGATCCTGTTTCCACGCTGATCATAATTACTTACAGAGCCGAAACGATAAGAATAAGAGAGTTCTGTGTTAGGTGTTATTTTATAAAAAACGCCAGCATCAAACTTGGCATTCTTTACAGTATAATCAGTCAGATCTTTTTCTAAATAACCGGTTCTGCTCACGTCATATTTCTTCCCATTCAAGGTAAGCGTTCGCAGATCGCTGTTGTATTCATCACCATAACGATTAATAAGATCAGCCGCAGGATTATTAGCCGCAAGTGACAGATTAGTTTTATTTCCCGCATCAAAATACTGATCGTGCGTGTTACTTGCCACCCAGTCTGTTCCATGTGAATAAGCAGCATTCAATTTAAAAGCAAACTTTTTTCCAATAACTTTTGCATAACGTATCGCTGATTCAGTGTACAATGCTGCTGCATGATCACGATTGTCAACATGGTTTACGCCAAGTTTTTGATACACGCTTAATCCTTCAAACTTAAAAGGAGATTTTGTTTTGAGATTAGCAATTCCGTTAACAGCGTTCAATCCATATAATGCAGAAGCTGCACCTGGTATAAGTTCTACGCTTTCGATATCGAGTTCCGTTGGCCCAAAAGCATTTCCAACCGGTGCGCCAATACCCGGGGAAATATTATCGATACCATCCACCATTTGTAAAAATCTTGAATTTGTTGTTCCCGTAAAACCGCGTGTATTTGGAACCTTATATCCCATGCTCAAAGTAAGCATCTGCACACCTTTTACATTTTCAAGCGCATCATAAAAAGTCGGTGAGGGGCTTTCACGAATACTTTTGATATCCAGCTTTTCAATTGTTACCGGCGACCTAAGAATGCTTTCTGCTTTTCTTGAAGCCGTTACTACCAGCTGATCTACCAGAACCGTTTCTGCATTTAATGCGATACTTAAACTGCTGGTATTCCTGGAGACAAAAAACTCCTGTGTTTTATATCCAACAGACGAAACAAGTAAGGTAAGCGGTATCTTATGAATTGTTTTTAAGAGGAAGTCGCCGTTATCATTGGTTACAGCTCCGGACCCTGTTCCCTTAATACGCACCGAAGCACTGATCAATCCTTTCTGATTGGTTGAATCAAAAATTCGTCCTGAAAGCGTATACGTTTCCTGGGCTGATAAACTGGTAAACAAAAGCACAAATAATAAACCCAGCAGTAGTTTCTTCATATCCTATATTAAGTCTACAAAATTAGTAGGGTATTTAAATCTGCCAAATTTATTTTTACTATTGTTTCATCAGGCTGTTTTGGGAAACGCTGTAACTCAGTGACACAAAGGGCTCAAGGGTGATAAATAAATTGAAGCAGAAGTGCGGTATGACACCTGCAGGAAGTCTCAAGGGTAAACAATGACCGAAACAGAAAAAGAAAATAGTAGGGGAAAAAATATGAATTAGTTATACTCAATCCGTCTCAAAAAAAAATTATCCATACAATTCAAGGTGTATATCATGCCTGTCATATCCAAGCGCTATAATTCTTTGCTTCGCTTCATCGATCATTCTTTTCCAGCCGCATAAATAAAAGTGTGCAGGCGGCTTATCATCTTTTAAAATCTCTTCATACACATCATGCACGTAACCCCTTTTTATATTTTCAACCGTAACCGGTTCCCTCGAAAAAGTAGGGGTGTAAATAAATCCCGGTAATTCTTTTTCCAGTGCTTTTAATTCTTCTCCATAAAGTGCATCACATAGTAACCGGCATCCAAAGATCAAATGAATATTTTTGTGTGGAATATTATGTTCACGGATATAATGGGCCATCGACCGGAAAGGCGCAATGCCCGTTCCTGTGCAAATAAAATAGAGGTCCTTATCAATCTCTTGTGGTAAAGTGAACACGCCCTGCGGACCTCTTAATGTAAGCTCGCTGCCAACCGACACTTCATTAAACAAATAGGTGGTTCCCAACCCACCTTCCAGCAAAACAATAATCAGTTCAATTACATTCGTGCCATCCGGGTGGGAAGCAATGGAATAACTTCTCCACCGCTTGTTTTTCTTTTCGTGTATTGGAAGATCGAGGGTGACAAACTGCCCGGGTTTAAAATTAAAGACATCCACCTCGGGTATCTGGATGAAAAATCTTTTAACTGCATCTCCGACATTTTCAATACTGATGACCTTGCCGGTGCGCCAGGGTTCAAGCATGGGTTTTGTTTTTTGGAAGATATAAAACTTTTGTTAAGTCAGAAGATTGTCATTGGTCAATAGTCAATTGCCAATTGCCATTAATCGTTAGTCAGCAGTTAACCCCTTAAATGACTAATGTCTATTGACAAATGACCCCTGACTTGCTTATCTTTGCGCCCGGTTTATGAATTTGAGTGAGTTGCTGGATAAGTATCAACATAATCCCCGCCTTTTTGAACTGGCGGACAGGCTGTCTAATGCCATTACAGAAAATCCCGGCGAAAAAATATTTCTTAAAAATTTACAGGGCAGCAGTGCAGAATTTATTGTCAGCAGTGTTTTCGGTAATGAAAGAAGCCAGCAATTAAATCACCTCGTTATTTTAAATGATGCTGAAGAAGCTGCTTATTTTCATAACACGATTGAGAACCTGACCAATGCCCTCGACCTATTTTATTTTCCATCCTCTTTTAAGAACCGGAAAAATTTCAGGCTGCTGAACAGTTCTCATGTAATGCTTCGGACAGAGACGCTGACCAAATTATCTGCAGGAGGCAATAAGAAAATTATTATCACTTATCCCGAAGCTGTATTTGAAAAAGTTGTTTTACCAAAAACGCTTAGCAGCAATATTATCCAGGTAAAAACAAATGATACATTGAACCTGGAAAACCTGATGGAGCTTTTTGTAATGTATGGGTTTGACAGGACCGATTTTGTTTATGAGCCGGGCCAGTTTGCTCTACGTGGCGGTATACTTGATATTTATTCTTTCGGAAATGAAAAACCATACAGGGTTGAATTATTTGGCAATGAAGTTGACAGCATCCGCATTTTCGATCCTGAAACACAATTAAGTGAAAGAAAATTATTACAGGTTTCTATTATTCCGAACGTAGAAACTCAATTCGATACGAGTGAAAAAGTAACACTGCTCGAGTTTCTTCCTGAAAATACAATTGTATGGCTGAAGGATTGGGACGTTATAAAACAAAAGATCAATGAACAGGAGGAAGATGTTGGTGCTTATTTAGAAATTGCCGCGACATTTACTAAATCGGGCGAGGAAGAAGATGACGATACAAAAGTTTTAAAAAATATAACCTTGCAGGACTTCACTCCTGCCGCAACTATAGAAAGACAAATTCAGCAACGCCATGTTGTCGAGTTTGGATATAAACCGCAACTCTCAAATTTCGAATTTGAATTTAATACCAAACCACAACCAGCTTTTAACCGCCAGTTCGACCTGTTGATTAAAGACCTTAAAGCACATGAGGCAGCTGGTTATTCTATTTACATTTTTGCTGAGCAGGTGAAGCAATTAGAGAGGCTCAACAGCATTTTTACCGATCTGAATACAGAGATCAAATTTGTTCCGGTACCTACCAGCATTCATGAAGGATTTATTGATCATGATCTGAAAGCGGTGTGCTATACTGATCACCAGATATTTCAGCGTTATCATAAATACAGGGTTAAGCAGGCCTATAATAAAAACAAGGCGCTCACGCTAAAAACGTTGAGAGACCTTCAGCCGGGCGATTTTGTAACGCACATCGATCATGGTGTTGGAAGATATAGCGGCCTGCAAAAATTAGAAGTGAATGGAAGATTGCAGGAAGCTGTCCGTATCATTTATAAAGACAGCGATATTTTATATGTGAACATTAATTCACTCCATAAAATTTCAAAATACACCGGTAAAGAAGGTTCTGTTCCAAAGATTAATAAGCTGGGCAGCGATGTCTGGAACAAACTGAAGGAAAAAACCAAGATCAAGGTTAAAGAAATTGCTTTCGACCTCATCAAATTATATGCGCAACGTAAGGCGCAGCAAGGGTTTGCACATGCACCTGATAATTACATGCAAACTGAATTGGAGGCCTCATTTATTTATGAAGACACGCCTGACCAGAGTAAAGCAACTGCCGATGTAAAAAAAGATATGGAGAGTTCTTCTCCCATGGACAGGTTAGTTTGCGGAGATGTTGGTTTCGGTAAAACTGAGATCGCCATTCGTGCTGCATTTAAATCTGTTGTTGATGGAAAACAAGCTGCCGTGCTGGTTCCTACTACAATTCTTGCTTTTCAACACTTTAAAACTTTTAGTGACCGGCTGAAGGATTTTCCCGTTACTGTTGATTATGTGAACCGCTTTAAATCAACCAAAGAAAAAAAAGAAACGCTGCAAAGACTGGCTGAAGGAAAAGTAGACATTATCATTGGCACTCATGCCCTGCTTGGAAAAGACGTGAAATTTAAAGAGCTCGGAATAATGATCGTAGATGAGGAACAAAAATTCGGTGTAGGACATAAAGAGAAATTAAAAACACTAAAAACAAATGTTGATTCTCTTACATTAACTGCGACGCCTATTCCAAGAACATTGCAGTTTTCTTTAATGGGCGCAAGGGATCTTAGCATCATTAATACGCCGCCGCCTAACAGGCAACCGATACAAACGGAAGTACAGGTTTTTAATCCTGATTTTATTCGTGATGCACTCTATTATGAAACGGGACGTGGCGGCCAGGTTTTCTTTATTCATAACCGTGTACATGGTCTCGGTGAAATGTCTGCACTCATTCAAAATCTTTGCCCCGACTTAAGTGTTTCATTTGCACATGGCCAGATGGAAGGACATGAACTGGAAGAAAAAATCCTTGATTTCATCGACCGGAAATATGATGTACTTGTTTGTACCAACATTGTTGAAAGTGGTGTTGATATCCCCAACGTCAATACTATCATCGTAAATAATGCGCACCAGTTTGGACTAAGTGATCTTCACCAATTACGGGGTCGTGTAGGCAGAAGTAACCGCAAAGCTTTTTGTTATTTACTCGCTCCTCCTATGAGTACACTGCCGTCCGATTCAAGAAAAAGATTACAAACACTTGAGCAATTCAGCGATTTGGGAAGTGGTTTTCAAATTGCCATGCGTGACCTTGATATTCGTGGTGCAGGAAATTTACTGGGTGGCGAACAAAGTGGCTTCATGGCTGAAATTGGTTTCGAGATGTACCAGAAAATTTTAGAAGAAGCCATCAGGGAATTAAAACGAACTTCTTTCAAGGATCTTTTCAAAGAAGAAATAAATCGCCAGGATGATTTTGTTCATGACTGTACAATCGATACTGACCTGGAAATTCTGATCCCGGATGAATATGTGGAAAGTATTACAGAAAGGTTGTCACTTTATACAAGACTTGATAATTGTGAAACCGATAAAGAACTGGAAGAATTTGTAACTGAGTTAACAGACCGGTTTGGGCCCATTCCCTCCCAGGTTGAAGATCTGATTATTACCGTAAAATGCAGGTGGCTGGCGGTAGAATTGGGTTTTGAAAAAATGTCTTTAAAAGATCAGACTTTGAGATGTTATTTCATAAATAAGCCTGACTCTCCTTATTTCGAGTCAGGCTTATTCCGTGACATTCTTTCTTATTTACAAACCGGCACCAATAAAGCCAGGCTTAAACAGGCCGGAAAAAATTTCCTTCTAATTGCCGGGGATATCAAAACCATGGATGAAATGCAACGCTTTTTAAAGCATATGCACCAGGCCGTGGTAAAACCCGCAAAGGTCTAGAATCCTTTTGTTGCAACGCCGTTCTTAATTGCTTCATTGGCGTTTGTCTCACTTAAAATAGCCGACATTTTATTACCCTTGCCATCGTGGCCCTTAGCAATAAACCCGCCTTTAGACGTTTTTTCAATAACCGCGTCTAACATTGGAACGTTTTTCTCTTTGGTTTTTAAGCAGTAAGCTTTGATCATTTTTGATGTATCCATAGAAATTATTTATTTGGGCCCTCTCAGGCAGATGAATAATGCAGGCTCAAGGTATAAAAAAATATATTATGCGTCCAAGAAAAAAAATGGCCCCCGGCAGGTTTTTAATTTTATTGGCCCGGCACCAGTAACATTTTCAGCTTTGTTGTGTCGCACACTTCGGCAGTTGAAACCTTATTCAGCCAAAACGTAACATAAAAAAGCCGGCTTTCGCCGGCTCTTTCATTTGCTAATTATCTCATTTTCTAATTTGCTAATCAATTACACATCAATCCTTGCATACTTCGCATGGTTCTCAATAAATTCTCTTCTCGGCGCTACTTCATCCCCCATCAGCATGGCAAAAATTCTGTCTGCTTCTGCGGCGCTTTCAATCGTTACACGTTTTAAAGTTCTGCGTGCCGGATCCATGGTTGTTTCCCATAACTGGTCAGCATTCATTTCACCCAAACCTTTATACCGCTGAATACCTACGCTGTCTTCTTTTCCGTTGGATAATTTTTCTACGAGTGCCTTACGCTGATCTTCATCATAAGCATAAGCCTGCTCTTTTCCTCTCTTCACTAAATACAAAGGTGGTTGTGCGATGTAAACATATCCCTGCTCAACCAGTTCTTTCATATAACGGAAAATAAACGTAAGGATCAGTGTTGCAATGTGAGAACCATCCACATCAGCATCCGTCATGATGATCAGTTTGTGATAACGAACCTTTGCGATATTCAAAGCTTTCGGATCTTCAGCAGTACCGATCGATACACCCATCGCTGTAAAAATATTCCTGATCTCTTCGTTCTCGTATATCTTATGTTCCATTGCTTTTTCCACGTTAAGAATTTTACCTCTCAACGGAAGAATTGCCTGGAAACTTCTTTCACGTCCCTGTTTTGCTGTACCACCCGCGGAGTCTCCCTCAACCAAATACAACTCGCATTTTTCAGGATCTCTTTCGGAGCAGTCGGCGAGTTTACCGGGAAGTCCCCCACCACTTAAAACCGTTTTACGCTGAACCAGCTCACGGGCTTTTTTAGCAGCAACACGAGCCTGGGCCGCGAGAACAATTTTAGCGATTACGTTTTTTGCTTCACGGGGATTTTCTTCAAGATAAGCCTCCAGTGCACGTGCAACGGTTGTTTGTACAATACCGCTCACTTCACTGTTACCTAATTTTGTTTTTGTCTGTCCTTCAAATTGAGGCTCCGGAACTTTCACTGAAATGATTGCACTTAATCCTTCCCTGAAATCATCTCCTTCCACTTCAACCTTTGCTTTTTCAAACAAACCCTGTTTATCACCATAAGTTTTAAAAACCCTGGTAAGTGCTTGCCTGAATCCGGTTACGTGAGTCCCGCCTTCAATGGTATTAATATTATTTACGTAACTAAAAATGTGTTCTTTAAAATCGTTGTTGTAAGTCATCGCCACTTCAACAGCAACATTGGTTGCTTCATCATGACCTTCAACAAAAAGTGTATTTGGAATAAGCGGGGTTCTCTTTGCATTTACATCCAGCATTTCAACAAACTCAACTATCCCGCCTTCGCTGTAAAACTGTTTTGAATAAGTAATTCCATTATCATCTTTCTCCCGCAGATCATTCATGGTGATGTTAATGCGCCTGTTCAGGTAAGACAATTCTCTTAACCTTGTTTCAAGAATTTCCCTGTTATAAACACTCACCTGGAAAATGGAATAGTCGGGCCAAAAATGAACCGTCGTTCCTGTTTTATCTGTAGTCCCTATTTCTCTTACAGGATATTGCGGAACACCTATACGATATTCCTGCTCGTATACTTTGCCTTCACGGCAAACAGTTACCTGCAGTACCGCACTTAATGCATTCACACAACTTACACCCACACCGTGCAAACCACCGGAAACTTTATAAGTGTTTTTATCAAACTTTCCACCCGCATGCAATACCGTCATAACAACTTCAAGTGCACTGCGATTTTCTTTTGTGTGCATTCCTGTAGGAATACCACGGCCGTCATCAGAAACACTGATAGAATTATCTTCATGAATGTTGACAACAATATTCTTGCAATAGCCGGCAAGTGCTTCATCAATAGAGTTGTCTACCACTTCATATACAAGATGATGCAGGCCTTTTACACCAATGTCACCTATATACATGGCCGGGCGTTTACGCACCGCTTCCAACCCTTCTAAAACTTGTATGCTATCTGCTCCGTAATTGCCATTAATTGTGGATTCGGGAACGTTCAGGATCGCTTCATTCATATGTAGAAAAATGGCTCTTTTACGAGCGCTTTTTAAGTGATGCGAAAATACTGAAAATAAAGCGTTTTATTGCTTTTACAACCGCTAATTAACGCTAAA
>JAQBNK010000002.1 GCA_028288595.1 Chitinophagaceae bacterium | reverse complement strand
TCCTGGGGCTGGAGAAGGTCCCAAGGGTTCGGCTGTTCGCCGATTAAAGTGGCACGTGAACTGGGTTCAGAACGTCGCAAGACAGTTCGGTCCCTATCTGTGGTGGGCGCTAGTAAATTGAGTGGACGTGACCTTAGTACGAGAGGACCGGGTCGCATGTACCGCTGGTGTATCTGTTGTGCCGCCAGGTGCAATGCAGAGTAGCTACGTACAGCAAGGATAAACGCTGAAAGCATCTAAGCGTGAAACCTTCCACAAGATGAGTTTACTTTTAAGGGTCGTCAGAGACTATGACGTTGATAGGCTATAGATGTAAAGTTGGTAACAACAAAGTCGAGTAGTACTAATTGCCCGTAAGCTTTAATTTTATTTTTTTTCGGTTTTTCCGAAACAATGATACTTTCTGAGAGAATTGTAATCCCAATATGTATTTTATTTATGTTGAATGATAAATTTTAAATGTTGAATGATAAGATCATTTAGCATCTAAAATGCAACCTTTAACATAGGACCTTTTTATGGTGGTTCTGCCTGCGGTGTTCACCTCTTCCCATACCGAACAGAGAAGTTAAGCCCGCCATGGCCGATGGTACTGCACAACAATGCGGGAGAGTAGGTAGCTGCCATATCTTTTATAAAGCCTCACAGAAATGTGGGGCTTTTTTATTACTGCAGGTATGCCTGTATATCTATCCAGCGAGAAGTGACTACCTGCTCGTCTTCATCAGGATATATGAATCGACAGATGACTTTCACTGAAGGCGTGTGAACTACAATGTTACGTGGAACACCTGGATCATCGAAAGTCTCATCTAATACTTCCATTTTTTTTAAATCTAACTTCTCAAGTTCATATTGCCCCGGCTGCCTGTCATCGAGTTTTTCAGATAATTTTTCTATGGGCAACCCGGCAAAGTAAATAACCTCTCCTTTATTTTTTGTCTTCTTTATTGCTAACATATAAGACCCGACAGTCCGCCACATTTTTCCGATACTACTTTCAAAATAAAAAGTGATCAATCTTTTTTCTGTTATGGCTGCACACAAAATTTTAATCAACTTAATAATTTTCTCTTTCATGGCTGATAAAGTTTGTGATTAGAGCATAAAAAAAGCTGTTCAACAGAACAGCTTTTTTTATTTATCAGATAGCTAAAATTAATAGCGATTATATCCGCCGCTACCGCCACTATCACCACCACCACGGTTGCGATTATATCCGCCACCGCCACCACTTCCGCCGCTACCGCCACGGTTGTAGCCACCACCGCCGCCGCTACCGCCGCGATTAAAACCTCCGCCGCCGCCACCGCCGCCGAAGCTTTTCTTTTTGTAACCGCCACCGCCGCCACCTTCGCCTTCCTGGCGCGGAGCCGATTCATTAACCACAATCTTGCGGCCCATGATCTCGGTTTCATTTAATTGGCTGATAGCCTGGCGTGCTGCTTCATCATCAGCCATCTCAACAAAACCAAAACCTTTGCTGCGGTTATTGTTGAATTTGTCAGTAACAATCTTTGCTGTGCCTACTTCGCCGTAAGGAGTAAAAAGATTGTACAGGTCGTCACTGGTCATGCTCCAGTTGAGATTTCCTACGTAAATGTTCATTTTTAAAAAAAATTAAGTGAAATAAAAACCAATCGAAAACAGTAACCAAAAACCAGAATCATTTACGTAAAAACGTTCAGGAACATGGAAGAACTGTACTCTTGGACAATACGAAAATATATAAATTTTTTGCCTGAGCAATTATTTTTTGTTTATATCTGGCAGATTTATTAGGTGTTTATACATGGGAAACTATCCATAAATGAGAAATGCCTGTTTAATCGCCTGCCGTAAGTGAATGAGCCAGAATTATTCCACAAAAAAATGCCGGCTGAACCGTGAACAGAAACCTGAAGTGAGTGACACAACAAAAGCTGAGAAAGGTTATACTGCTGGTCACAAAAAAACCACCCCGAAAAAACGGGATGGTTTCAATATCAGAAGCTGAATTAATTATTCTCCTACAACTTCAAACTCAATTTCGGTGGTGTTGCCATTTCCAAAATCGATAGAAGCTTTGTGACTCCCCAGTTCTTTAACATCATCAGTAATGCTGATGCGTTTGCGATCTATTTCATAACCCTTCTGCTCACGTATTGCACGTGCCAGTTGCAATGATGTTACGCTACCGAATATCTTTCCGCTGGTACCGGTTTTAGCACCGATCTTAAGCGGAGATCCTTTCAATACCGCAATTACATTGTTGATCTCGGCCAGCATTTTTGCTTCTTTCTTTTCTTTCACTTTTACCTTTTCACCTAATTGTTTCAGGTTAGAAGGACTTGCTTCTACAGCAAATTTTTGAGGGATAAGAAAGTTGCGTGCATAACCGTTCTTAACAGTCACCAGTTCATTGGCGCCGCCCAGGTTATCTACATCTTGAATCAGTATTACTTGCATGTTGTTGGTTTAGTTCCCAGTGCCCAGCTTTTTTGCTGTCCCCCAAATAAATTGAGGTTAGGGAGGTTACTAAAAAAAGTTTATTTCAAAAGATCGGTTACATAAGGTAACAGGGCCATCTGGCGTGCTTTTTTAACAGCATCAGAAACTTTGCGCTGGTACTTTAAAGAGTTACCACTTAAACGGCGGGGAAGAATTTTACCCTGCTCGTTCACGAATTTCTTCAGGAACTCGATGTCTTTGTAATCGATGTAACGGATACCATATTTCTTAAAGCGGCAGAATTTTTTCTTAGGCTTCTCCGCTTTAATGGCCGTGAGGTACTTGATTTCGTTTGCTTTTGCCATGATTTAAGCCTCCACTGCTTTTTGGTTTCCGGTTGGTATGCCACTTCTCTTTCTTCTATTGTACTCGACGGCATGTTTGTCGAGTGCAGTAATCATATGACGCAGGATTTGCTCGTCACGCAGCATCTGGATCTTAAACTTCTCATTGAAGTCGGATGGCGCACTGTACTCAAGGACCCAGTAAATTCCTGTGGTCTTTTTCTGTACAGGGTAGGCCAGCGATTTTAGTCCCCATGGGTTACTGTGCGTAACACCTCCACCAGCCAGGCCGATGAAATCAGTGTATTTTTTCTGGGCAGCTTTAAATTCTTCCTCAGAAAGCACAGGGGTAAAAATCACCATCAATTCGTAATTGTTCATTTCCCTGAATTTTGTTTTTTAATAAATGGGTGGCGAAGGTAGTAAAATCGGGGGAAGGAGCAAAGTTAAAAGCGCTAAAATCAACAATGATTCACCCTTAAAATCCCGGCCGGCCCGCTCCCGGCTTAGGATTAGTGCTTACATTCATCCTTCATCATTCTAACCCGCTTTAAGTTCAACCATATCATATAAATGAAGCACTTCATTACAATAAGCGTTGCCATATTGCTGACATTTGCGGGATATGCTCAATTACAGGATGCAGACGCATTTTTCAGCGGTGGATACAACAAAAAATATGTTAAGGACAACGGGATTAAACAAATAGCCGTTGACATATTCATCGGCGGAAGCCTGTCCAGTTTTTACCTTTTGGAGTTTGACAAGAACGGGTTTTTAAAAAAGCAGACAATACTTGACAGTATGAGACATAAAGTTAGTGACTACTTTTTTAAATACAACCAGTATGGAGATCAAATTGAAAGAACGGAGGTTGATTATGATTTAAACAAGACCTATAAAACGAGTTTTTCAAAAGCTTATATGAGCGGTCATTTGGTGTCAGAAAAGTCCAGTGAACTACCACTCCTGACAAAGTATTCTTACAATTCGAAAGGACAAAAAATACAGGCAATTACAATTTTTGCTTCAGGCACAACCAGTTCCGAAACGCGGATTTCTTATTACACTTACAACAGGGCCGGAAAGCTGCAAAGCACAAAAGAAGCTATTTTGAACCCGGATGGGACAAGCCATGTTATCCAGACAACAACCTTTTCCTATGACCCAAACGGAAACATCGTCTCTGTTATAAGAGATCATGCTCCGACATGGTTTATCAGGTATGACAAGAAGGGCTTTTTAAAATCAAAAAAAATTAAAATGTCTGAAGACCCTGGGGGTTTTGAAATGATCGACAATTACCATTACACACTTTGGAAATAATACGGCAGCTAACAATACTGGTTCGTTGGCGGTTACTAAAACAGAACTCTCAAATGAAAAAGTTTTTTGTAATTCTTACACTTTTACTTGCGACTAAAGTTTTCGGACAAACCGAAGAAATTTATCGCCTGACCTTTAGCGACAAGAGCAACTTTAAACTGACAACTCGGCTTGACCATAAATTACCCAAAACCTTTTTTATAATTGACACAACCGAGGCCTGGAACTCAGACAGATTCTGGTTGACAGATTTTGACAACAAAAACAAAGAGCAAGTAATCAAAAGCATTCAAAATGATGAACATCACCCGTACTTCCATAGCTACCTGTTTTCAGATACTGTTTTAGACAAGTTCTTTTCAGACAAGGAAAAACAAAAGCTATGTAAAAAATCAAAAGCACTTAAATCCAAACCCATTCATTTAAAAGGGTCAAACTACAAGACGATAACATCCTCAAGAAATACAAAAGGGTTTTACTTCGTGACAAGCGAACCTATTATTTCTGACGACAAAGAATTTGCTTTCATTGACCTGACAGTGTTTTATAAAGAAACCTATAAGCAGCTGTTAAATGATACCTATTTTGGAACGATTGGTATCGTGTTTCAAAAACAAGGAAAAAGTTGGAAGCGAATTGCAAAAAAGGATTGGCTCATCCTATGACAAATCGCAGCAGCCAACATGCCTGTTTAAAACTTGTAAAATTGCATGACAAATGAGTAGAATTTTAGGCCTGACATGCATATATCGCAATCATCAAGTTTGGCTGAATCAAATGAATTGTACAAGGTTTGGATTCAAGGAAGTCTTCATGAGTCCTTCATAGTTTAAATGAGAATTTTGCCTGTTAGTTTTAAACTAAATCCTGTTCTTTTGCTTAAAATAATTCTTAATGTCTCATGCAACCTGGTGGATTCAAGTGTTGGCCGTTATATGCATAATCATTGTGCTTGTAAGAATTTTTAGGAGGAATAATTAAACAGCAAGTGTTCTAGGCATAAAGGGTTGCATCTCTGCACCCTTTAATAACATCATCAATAGAAAATTTAAACACACATTAATAGTTGATACTTCTGCAAGTCGCTAATAAAAAAGATGATTTCAATTAGAAAACCCTTTGTAACTTAGATATATGCCTATCAGCTTTTATATTTTTTCAATTATCCTGTTTAGTGCACGACGTATCCCTAGGCACATTGAAAGAACATTCGCGTAAAATCGCAAAAGAAGCGCGGGAGATCGTTGCTGCAGAATGGGAGCGCATCATGGATACACCCACGTTGAAAGGTTACGTCGTGCAGAAAAACAACAGGGTGAATGCAGTGCGGGCATCGAACCCGGGAGAGTAGTGAAAGGGGAATTGGGCAACTTGTTCAGAGAGGAGTTTGGGTAAAAGAATTGAAAGGTCTCTGGCAAAGTATTCTTTGGGCACTTGTCGAACATTCAATATTGCAAGTAATCAATAATCCAGATTTAGGGGAATAAATTATCCGTATAAGCCAGGAAGAATCTGCACGCGTAAATAAAGAGCCTATTTTTTTAACAGGTAATAAATATTTATTTATGCTGATATCCGACAGTATTGTCTCTTATGGTTGAATAATACACGTCATTTGTAAGCAGAAAAGCGGGTATGTACTTTTTATAGTCGTTAATAAATGAAGGCATTCCTGAGATGACATTTGCCGGTTCCATTAGATGGTCAGAACCACCGACCTTATTATAGGAAAAAGAAATCCTATAGTAGCAGCCCTCATTTTGGCACTTATCGTCGTAATAATTCGAATAGTGTTTGAACATTAAGTTAGCATAAGTAAATATTCCATTAATGCCGTGTCCTTTCCAGTTCTTGAAGAGCTGATACAAACAAGGTTCTAGTCATTTTTTTTTGCAATACATATTTCATATAAAGTTTTAGATAATTTATTTCCATTTTCTTCTCCTCATCATAGTATGAAACTCCATTCTTATCCTTCAAGTTTTTATAAAATTGTATTAAGCTGTTATTGTTTTTAGCTGATTGTCTTTCTTTTAGTTTCGTACTGTCATTAAGGCCCCACCTGTTATTTAATCTATCATTAGTATGGTTATCTAAGCTCTTTGCGTATGTAACATACAATGAATCTTTTTTTATTGTTTCCGCCGCATTATGTATATCATCTGAACTTTGAGAAAATACAGATATAAATGATAAAGTGCTAATAACCGTGATAAGAAGTTTCATTTATGGCAATTAGGTGAGCCATCGTTTTGTGATGACTAAATCGATAAAAATAGGGTCAATCTGGTGATCTTTTTTTTAAATCTTTACCAGCGTCAAGATTATTCAATTCAGTCAAGACTATGGAATTTCTTAAAATATCAGACACCCGTGCTGGACTCAACAACTGAAATCTTACTTCATACTAAACCGCACACTCCCGGAAAAACAAAGACTTCGGCTGTAAAGGTGTGGGACGCTTTACTATCCTGGCTTTTGAATTTTAATTATTTCATGGTATACAACTGGTTAAACAAAAACTTAAACGTTCCATGCGTCTGTGCCCTGAAAGTAATTTCCGGGCCGAAGGCGTATAATTTTCCGGCTCCTACATTTGCTACAAACGCTGCGACTCCATCCTGTAAATAGGATTGACCCCATGCCCATCCGCTGCGCAATGGTTTATTCGAAGCGAACCAAGCTATAGGTTTTACAGTTCCTTTATTGATTGCATCAGGGGAAATTTTAAAGACCGGACTTGCATCAAAATAAACATCGGCAACTGAACGCATACCATAAGCTGCTTCATTCGTTGAATCAACACTTACCTGTAACAAACTTCCGGGGATATAATATTTCTCACCTGGCAAAACTTTTTCTTCACCATTTACCATTTCAACGAGCGCATTGCGAACAGGTAATTTGAGGTGATAAGCAAGATTGCTGCTGCTGCCGACTGTTACAATATTTCCGCCGTCTTCTAAGAAATGTTTGAGTTGAGGGATGGAAGTATCAGCAGAAATTCTTCCCAGTGTCTGGCGGTATTCCGCAGGTATATCTTCCGGTTTTGGATCGAAGCTTCTTCTTTGTCCTGCAGTATTTGAAGGAATTGCTCCGCCTACAAAAACAATCACATCATATTTTGATTTCAGGTTCCCGGCAT
>JAQBNK010000146.1 GCA_028288595.1 Chitinophagaceae bacterium | reverse complement strand
TATTCCCCTTTCCCCCTATCAATCGCTGCTGACCGATACCAAAATTGGCAAAGAAAAAATTATTGATCTTACCATAGATATAAGGGCTGCCGAGAAATGTTGCATTATAAACGTAGGAATGCTTTTCTTCTTTAGGATGCTTTCTTTCACCTATTTCAAGCCAGTAAAGATTGGTGGTTAAAACGGATTTTGCTTTTCCTAATTCATAGAAAGCACCATAACCATCGGTATTTATTTTAACACCGAAGGCGCTTTGCTTAGAAAAAATAATTGTTCCTTCTTCCTCCTGGCGGCTTAACTGGTTAATGTATTGCTTGCGATCATCTCTTCTTTGCTGTTTCTTATCCGGCTTCTGGCCAAATGCTAAACCGTTAACTACCAGTAAGAGTGTCAATAAATAAATCTTATTCACTAGTATTGATTTGATGCCTGTAAATTTATAGAAAAAACGAAGGATGACGTCAGAAATTGTATACACCGGCAACTTAAGAACAGAAGCTAAGCACCTGCAAAGCGGAAGTATAATAGAAACCGATGCACCTGTGGATAACCAGGGTAAAGGCGAAAGGTTCTCGCCTACCGACCTGGTGGCTACGGCACTTGGTAATTGTATGCTTACCGTGATGGGAATAAAAGCCCGTGATATGAAACTTGATCTAAACGGTACCAGGGTTGAAATAACTAAAAAGATGGGTACTGAGCCCAGGCGTATTATAGGAATTGACGCTACCCTGCATTTTCCGAAAGAACTGAATGCAGATGAAAAACAAAGGGTTATCCTGGAAAGAACGGCACTCACCTGCCCTGTTCTGGAAAGCCTTCACCCGGAGATAAAAAAGGATGTGAAGTTTGAATGGTAAATTCTAATTTCTAAGAAATGATACTCACGTTTAGAATTTAGAAATTAGAATTTGGAACTTACGCTTCCGCTTTAGCACTATCATACACTTTACCCCTTTCCGTTTTAAGCATGCGTGAAGGATAGCGGTTGATCACAATAAAATCGTGTGTTGCCATAATCACCGCGGTTCCATAATCTTTAGCGATCTGGAAAAGCAGTTGCATGATCTCGTCACTGGTTTCAGGATCAAGATTACCAGTGGGCTCATCAGCAAGAATTAATTTGGGTGAATTAAGCATGGCACGGGCTATATCAACACGCTGTTGTTCACCCCCGCTCATTTCATAGGTCATTTTAAAGCCTTTGCTTCTTAAACCCACTTTATCTAAAACATCATTTATTTTTTCTTCCATTAAGCGTTCATCTTTCCAGCCGGTGGCTTTTAAAACGAAGCGCAGGTTCTCATGAACGTTACGATCTGTCAGCAATTGAAAATCCTGGAAAACAACCCCAAGATTTCTTCTCAGGAACGGTACTTTTTTCCAGTCCATATCAGAAAGATTAAAGCCTGCAACAGAAGCCGATCCTTGTTTTAACGGCAGCTCACCATACAGCGTTTTTAATAAAGAGCTTTTGCCTGTACCGGTTTTTCCAACCAGGTAAACAAACTCTCCTTTATTTACTTCAAAGTTTACATCTTGCAGAACAAGGTTTGACCCTTGGTAAATATTTGCATTATGGATGGCTACTACTGTTTCAGGCATAACTAAATTTAAATTGTTCCAATGTTATTTAAAAATACAAAATGATTGTGGTGATATTAAAACCGATATTCAAGCGATTCAACTTTTGTCCGGATGCTTAATATTTTTTCATCCGCCGCCTCTACCCTTCCTGTTACCTGCGCCTCAATATTAAATAGCCGGGCTTCTTCAATTAACCGTCCAGCGCTCTTTTCATCAGTAAAAATTTCCAGTCTTTGGCCCATATTAAATACCTGGAACATTTCCCTGTTATCTGCCCCGGAATTTTTTTGGATCAATTTAAAAACAGGTGGTACTTCCAGTAAATTATCCTTAATTACTTTCATTGGCTGCGGTAAATATTTCATGCATTTGGTTTGTCCGCCGCCACTGCAATGGATCACACCATGTAAAACATTAAAATAATTTTCAAGCAATACTTTCATTAAGGGAGCATAGGTTCTTGTAGGACTTAACAGTAACTGCCCGATTTTCAACTGATCATTATCAATTGTTATTTCATCCTGCATTTTTTGGTCACCTATATAAATAACGGATTCGTTTAATGATGGCTCATAAGTCTCAGGATATTTTTCTGCATAATGTTTATTGAGCACATCATGTCTCGCACTGGTTAACCCATTGCTTCCAAGCCCGCTGTTATATTCTCTTTCGTAACTTGCTTTTCCGTAACTGGAAAAACCAACAATCACATCACCAGCTTTTATTTTTTCATTGGTGATTATTTTATTTTTAGGCCAGCGGCAAGCCATCGTTCCGTTCACTGCAATTGTTCTTACTACATCACCAACATCAGCAGTTTCACCTCCCAGGTATTTAATATTTACACCGAAATTTTGCAGCTCCTCAAAAAATTCCTGTGTTCCCTCAATAACGGCTTTTATAATTTCGCCCGGTATCAATTTTTTATTCCTGTCTATGGTTGAAGAAAATATAAGATCGGTATAAACACCCACACATAAAAGATCATCCAGGTTCATCGCCACTGCATCCCGGGCAATGCCTTTCCATACATTTATATCGCCTGTCTCTTTCCACCATAAATAGGCAAGAATACTTTTTGTGCCGGCGCCATCTGCATGCATGATGTTGATAAACTTATCATCGCCCCCCAAATAATCGGGATATAATTTACAGAAAGCATGCGGGTATAATCCCTGGTCGAGCCGTTGAATTGCAGCATGCACTTCTTCTTTTTGTGCCGAAACTCCTCTTTGAGAATATAAAGACATGGGAGGCATTGATTTTGTCAAATGTACAAAAGCATTCTCTCGCGGAATGCGCGGAAATCGCGGAAACTTTCTGCGTGTTCAGCGATTTCCGCGAGAAATACCTGAATTCTTCACGATAATCATCTTTCATTTAGATTTGCGGTTTATATGCAGGTACACAGCAATCTGGAGAATTTGCCGGTTTTTGAAAAGGCAATCATAACGATCGGAACATTTGACGGCGTGCACACGGGGCACAGGCAAATCATTTCCCAGCTAAAAAAAGAAGCAAAAAAAGCCGGTGGTGAAACGGTGATTATTACTTTTCATCCTCACCCGAGGAAAATTGTGAACACCGGGAATAATCCTGTGAAAATATTATCTACACTGGAGGAGAAAATCGAGCTTCTTGAAAAAGAACAAATCGATCATTTAGTTATAGTCCCGTTTAATGAAAGCTTCGCAGAGCAGTCAGCCGAAACTTATGTTCATGAATTTCTTTTTAAGAAATTCCATCCCCATAGTATTATAATAGGCTACGATCATAAGTTTGGAAAAGGAAGAACCGGCAATTATAAACTACTTGAAGCATTTGCTGATGAATTAAATTTCAGGGTGATAGAAATCCCTGGACATGTTATTGATGAAGTTACTATTAGCTCCACCCGGATAAGACAGGCAATTATATCTCATGACATAGAAACCGCTAATCATTTTTTGGGGTATGATTATTTTTTTGAAGGAATTGTTGTGAAGGGAGACCGGCTTGGCCGCACTTTAGGATACCCTACAGCGAATCTTAAAATTCAGAATGAAGAAAAATTAATTCCTGCAAATGGAATATATGCGGTAGAAGTTTTTCTGGAAAATGAAGAAAAAAAAATGAAGGGGATGATGAGTATCGGTGTAAGGCCAACTATAAATGATAATAACATAAGGGCCGTAGAAGTGAATATTTTCGACTTCGACAAAGATATTTACGGGGAAGTCTTACAGGTTCATGTTAAGCACTTCATCAGGCAGGAAGAAAAATTCGATGACCTTCAGCAATTAATAAAAAAAATCGGCGAGGACAAAGCTATTAGCCAAAAACTCCTGGGCTAAGCGATCATTTTTACTACCATTTCTTTCATCAGGTCCGCATCTTCGGTACCAGCGTCATGAACGCCTAAACTTCTAAGGTTGTATTCATGCAATAACAACAATACTTTTTCCATACCCGGTTGCCCGAAACTTTTGGAAGCCTGTACAGCAGTTTTTGCAGCAAAAGGATTGTTATAAAATACGGATTGTACGCCACGCTCAGACTGATCCGGCATTCCAAAAATGGAATAGACTTTACTGAAATAACTGAATAATGCCGGCAGCACCTGCTGTATAGGACCTGCTTTTGGGTTTGATTGAAAATATTGGATGATGCGGATGGCCTTTGCTAAATTTTTACCGGCAATTGCATCCTGCAATTCAAAAACATTGAATTCTTTACTGATGCCGATGTATTCTTCGATGTGTTCTTCGGTGATCTGTTTTGAAGCGTCTAAATTCAGCGCCAGCTTATCCACTTCATTTTGCAGCCTGTTAAGATCGTTCCCAATATGATCAACTAATAATAACAAAGCCTTGTCGCTTATTTCCAGTTTCTTTTGAGCAACCATCTGCCTTGTCCAATCCGGCAACTGGTTATCGTATAATTTTTTGGTAGTTAATACCTCTCCTTTTTGTTTAACAAGTTTTGCAAATTTAGTACGGGCATCCAGTTTTTTTTCTTTGTATGCGACAACAAAAATGGTTGAGGTTAAAGGATTATCAACATACCCTTCCAGCTTTTCTATTTCACGCATTTGCTGGGCCTCTTTTAACAACACCACTTGTTTCTCTGCAAACATCGGGTACCTTCTGCAGGCATTAATAAGCGTAGCCCATTCAACATCCTTTCCATAAAAAACGGAAAGGTTAAATTCGGCCTCAGCTTCAGACAGAATTTGTTTCTCTGCATATTCAACCAGCAGATCAATAAAATAAGGCTCTTCCCCTTCCAGCCAGTAAAGTGGTTTGAATTGTTTCTTTTTCCAGTCAGATAAAATCTTCTCAGCAGACATGAATGCAAATGAAGAATTAAAAATGAAGAATTAAAAATTAAGAAACCCACATTTAATCAGCGTGAATGTTCTCATCTTTTAGAATGGGCATATTTGCAAAGCGAAGAATTACATTGGCCAGCGCTTCTACATCTTTTTGACAATATGCAGATATCCTTTCTAAATCTTTATCAACATAATAAACATCCTGCACCATACTTCCGTCCATATCTGTCTTAGGACTTGGAACGCCGAGCACATGAGCCAATAAGTTAAGGGAAATGTAATTTTTATAATCGCCAAACTTCCACCATTGAAGCGTGTCTAACATGTTTACCTCCCATGGCTTTGCGCCGTTGATCTGCATACATGCGGGAAGCTGCATAAAGTTGATCATCATGCGCCTGCATAAAAAAGGTATATCGAACTCTTTGATATTGTGGCCGGCAAATAAAAATGAATGGTTTACAGCCTGGTATTTTGTAACGAGTTCACAGAACTGTTGTAATAACAATGGTTCGTCATCACTCAAAAGATTTTTCAGACGCAAACAAGTGTTACCTGAATCATCTTTATAGAAGTATCCAGTGCTGATGCAAATAATTTTTGCAAATTCTGCCATAATTCCTGCACGGGAACGCCATGCATCTGCCGGATCAGTGTTTTCTGGCATAGTTTTGGAAATTCGTGCGGACCAGAGAGAACGTGTTACATCTGGAAGATCGTTAAGACGGGGAACAATGGGAACGGTTTCGATGTCTAAAAGCAACAAACGATAAATAGATTGATCATTCAAAACAGTCGACATAATTTTAAAACTTTAATCTGTAAACTTAAAATCTGATAAACAATGAGCTACTTAAACCAGCCTTCCACAGGCTCTTCAACCACTACATCCCAGCGCCCAGGGAAAGATAACCGTGCGGTTATATATGGTATCCTTGTCGTTGCACTTCTTGGTACATGGGGATATATTATTTATGATAAGAGTAAATCTAAACAAGAGATAACACAACTCCAAACACAGGTTACTAATGTAGACTCTGCGAGAAGTGTGTTGCAGGATGAATATAATGATGCACTCTCCCGCATGGATTCTTTAACCGGCTCTAACGCACAGTTAACAGGTAACCTCGCTGAGCGCCAGGCAGAAATAGAGAAGCTGAAAAAAGATATTCAAAAAACAATCTCTTCAAAGAACGGGGACATGTCTGTTGCGAGAGCAAAAATTGCATTGCTTAACAGCAAGATCAATGACCTTGTAGCAGAAGTAGAAAAACTGCGTGGTGAAAATAAAGAGCTTACCGCTTCCAACCACCAGTTAACTGCTGAAAGAGATACGCTTACTGTTAAAAAAACAGAGCTGGAACAAAATCTTGCTACTACTAAAACAGAGAAAGCAAATATTGAGGATGTGGGTTCTACGTTGCATGCTTCCAACATTAACATTGCAGCAATTGACCTGAGAAGTAATGGTAAAGAAAAAGCTACCACAACTGCTAAACGTGCAGATGCCTTAAGAGTTTCTTTTGATATTGATGAGAACCGTATCGCACCAAGTGGTAGTAAAGAATTATATGTTTCTATTACCGATCCTTCCGGAAATACCGTAGCCATTCCAGCATATGGCAGTGGAAATTTTACGACAAGAGAAGAAGGACAAAAAGTTTATACGAATAAAGTAACGGTTCAGTACGAACAAGGCAAGCGCACTCCTGTACAATTTGACTGGAAGCAGGACAGCCGTTTTCAAACCGGTGAATATAAAATATCCATTTACCAGAATGGTTATAAGATCGGTGAAGGAACGAAAGTTTTGAAAAAAGGCGGATTATTTAGTTAACCTATGAAATTCTGTTGTTACAAAATGAAGGCCGTTCAGTATTGAACGGCCTTTTAATTTTATCGCCTGATGATCACTTTGGTTCCTACCGGCAGGCAGGTAAACAGTTGATCTATGTAGGCGTTTTTTGTGCTGATACATCCCCATGTCCAGTTTTGATTTTTATCAACTGTGATATCATCATCGGGCCATGTACCGTGCAAACCAATCTCGCCTCCTATTTTCGCATCAGCCGGCAAAAGTCCTTTTGCTTTTCTTTCATTAAATTTTTTATAATCTTCATCTGTAGGATAATTTAAGGCCAGAAATTTATCCCATTTATCATGCTCTTTTTTGTTGATGATCTCAAAAGTACCTTCCGGTGTTCTTCTGTCGCCTTCAAACATTTTATCGCCCATATCATCATTTCCAAAAACAACAGGATAACTTGCCAGCAGATCGTTGTTAGAATTAAACAGGTTTAACTGGTATTTACTTTTTTCAACTACTATATAGTAATCATTCTTTGTTGCCCCATTTAATTTTAGAGGTGCATAGACAACGGCTTTTTTTTCTGTCGCTTTATAAAAAGCATATTTCGACTTTTTATAGGCGGCCCATTCCGCGGCTGTATCTCTCACCACGGCGGTTGATATTTTTAAATCACTTTGAGCAGGAGTGGAAGCATGCATTAAAGCTGCACGGGCAGTATCGGAACTCGGCTTGGCAGTATCCATCATTATGGTTTTCCCTGTAAGCGAAAAAGTTGTATCCCAGCCCGGACAAAGCGGAGCACTGATATCTGTGACCTTTAATCTGTATGATCCTTTTCCCAAATGATCTATCACAAACGGGGCAGAACTAACTTGTTTGTCATGTTCTGCATTATTGTTTTTATAAATGATGTACTTGTATTGCCCCGTCCCTCCTTCAAGTGATATATTGATGGCGCCGTTTGCGAATTCATTAACCGGCTCCATTGTAACACCCAACTTTCCTTTTACGATAGGCGCTTTTCTTATCACTTCCATTTCTTTGGTACTGATATTCTGGCCGCATTCATCTTTTACAAAAACGGTGTAATTACCAGGAGCTAATTCTGAAAAAATAGCGGAGCGACCAAATTGCTGGGCCTTTCCGGATGCAGGAACAATTGCATAAGTAAGCTTGCCCGGGTTACCGCCTTCCGTTTCTATCATAATCTGCCCGTCCGGAATGGTTGCACACGTTGCTTCTTTTACATCCTGTGATTTAATTATTAATTGAGGGTATTTGGAAACATTAAAGCCATACTGTGCAAACACTTTTCCTACTGGCATATTTGCGCTGTAAAGAATGATCAGGTAATCTCCTTCTTCCAGTTTTTGAACATCAACTGTATTTCCATTTGCAACAATCCCCTGTTTGATCTTATTGCTGGTATTGATGACATCCGGGTAATTTTCAGCATCTAGTTGCTTGCCTTTAATTATATAATATGCAATGTTGTCGCTTGATGCTTTTACGCCTTTAATACTAATACCTCCTGAAGGCTCGCCGGGACAAGTGGCTGATACTTTAATATCATTTTTTTCTATCACGGGCACTTCAGGCGTAAACTGGATATCATACGAGGGCGTGTAATCACTAGCCAGCTCAGGGCTAACCGCTTTCATGCGAACATGAAGTGTCTGGTTTGTTTTTAAAGGCTTTTTAAAAGCATCTCTCACCGGGTAAAAGACAACCGATTCGGAAACGGTTTTATTTCCAAGTTCTTTCCAGGTATTTTCATCATCAACCTTATATTCCCACGAGTAAGTAAGATTGGTTTTATTATTCAGATCTAATGCAGATTTAAGTGTAACAGCTTTTGTAACATCATTCACCAATTCAGCATTATCCTGTTTTATAACTTCAGGTGCAGGAATACCATACCTTACCCTTATCACGGCGGTAAATTTGTCGTCTTTTGTTGTAATGGTGTAAGGAGCGGATAAAACACCCGGGTTTAGATCGTTTAATTTAATCTCCAGCGGAGTAACAAAATAATAATCGTCTCCTTTGTCGTGTTCGCAGGGATCGCCTTTATCATCTTCATAGGTTTCCATTTTTAAACTAATAGTGCCTGAAGCAGGATTAATTTTAAATATTTTTAATTTCCTTGCTGCATTTAAAACAGGATCCTGCGAAACATTTATGCTTTTTTCGGCGTCTGAAGATTTTACGATAAGGCATTTATCAGTGATAACATTTGAAGCAACGGCATCATCATGATAGAATTTATAAACTGCTTCTGTAGACCTTTCCAGGAAGCCCCGGATATTTTTATGTGCAAGCTGCTCAACTATCACTTCAACAGGAACTTCTTTGGCTTGGGCATGCGTTTCAGATATGTACAAAAAAAGTACAGACAGCGTTAACCATGTGCATTTCATTCAAACAGAATTATAAAGTAAGAATAGAGTAATTAAAAAATAAAACCGGCACTTACCTGGAGCGATTGACTTTTCCAGTTATCCTGGCTGCTGACACTATTAATATCATTCAAACCAATAAGATACCTGCCGCCAAGATGTAATCCCAGCAATGGCGTCTTCCATTGAAAACCACCTCCTAAATAAAAATTACCGTTTTTAAATGCATCCTGCCCATTTTGCAGCAATGTATTATGGCTGTTCATGAGGATGCTGTATTGAGGCCCTACCTGTATTTTAAAATTTCCTCCCATATTTAGCATGATCGGAATATCTAGGTAGTTTAAACTTACATCTTTGTTATTGGGATCGTTAGCATTAAAAGGCGATGATAAATTAGAGGAAGTTGTTGTTTTAGCTTGTGAAAACAGAATTTCTGGTTGTATACCAAATCTTTTCCCCAGTGGTATTTGAAAAAAACCACCCAGCAGATAGTTGTAACTGAATTCCTGGTCAAAAGACTTTCCTTCCAGTTTATTTCCGTTTACCCCTGCTTTAAGGCCAATATGAAAACCTTTTTTTTGAGCCGAAACGGCCAGGGTAAGGCTCATTGCAATAAGAAAAACATAGAATTGCTTCATGGGATTTTTTTATCAAAATAGAAAATATATCTAAACAATCATAATATTTTGGTTTAAAAAAGTCTAATTCTCAGTTTGTTATCTATTAATTATTCCCTTTCCTGAATTTGTATATTCGTTTATGATTCGGCAATGGCTCAATTGGAGAAGTTTACTGGCTCTCGTTGCAATTATTATTGTTATAGCAACTATTTTTTATTCAAGATACCTGGCCAATAAAATAGCAAAGGAAGAAACGCAAAAAGTGGCCCTGTGGGTAGAAGCTCAGAAAACGATCCTGAACTCCCCGGATACACTTGGGCAAAACCTGGCTTATAAAATAATCGCGGAAAACGATGACATCCCCATTATTGAAACAAATGAAAAGGACAGCCTTACTTATAACTTCTTAAATCTTGACAGTACTAAAGTACAAACTGACTCAAACTTTTTACGTTCAAGATTTAGAGAATTCAAATCCCTTCATAAGCCTATCCTTTTAATTGTTAGCGAGAAACCTTATCTCGCCAACAGATATTATTATGGTGAGAGTAATCTCCAGAAACAACTTCGTTACTATCCTATCGTGCAACTTTTTATTGTTGGTTTATTTATCTCCATCATGATTATTGCACAAGCATCAAGTTACCGTTCACTACAAAATAAAATGTGGGCGGGTATGGCAAAAGAAACGGCACACCAGCTGGGCACACCTATCACATCTTTACAAGGCTGGGTAGAAATATTAAAAGATGTTCCGGCCAATGAAAAACTCGTTCCTGAAATAGAAAAAGATGTAATGCGATTACAACTTATTTCTGACCGCTTCGGAAAGATCGGTAGTCAGCCCCAATTAGAAATAAAAGACATCACACAGCAGGTGAGCCAGATGGTTGCTTATATGCGCAAGCGTGCCGGTCATCACATGCAAATGGAAATGATCACTAATGAAAAACCTGCGATAGTAAAAGTCTCACCACCATTATTTGACTGGGTGATAGAAAACCTTATAAAAAATGCACTTGATTCAATGGAAGGAAAAGGTAAAATTTCGGTCATCATCAAAGAACTGGGAGAAGATATTTGTATTGATGTAAAAGATACCGGTAAAGGAATTCCAAGATCCAACTGGAATAAAGTTTTTCAGCCTGGTTTCTCTACTAAGAAAAGGGGCTGGGGCTTAGGACTTACCTTATCCAAAAGAATTGTTGAACAATATCACAAAGGACAATTGTTCATCAAATCCAGCGATGCGGACCACGGAACCACTTTCAGAATATTATTGCAAAAAAATAATTCACCACACGAGCACATAGAAGCATAGACTGTTCTTAATTTAACCCTTATGTGACTATGTTGTAAAACCCTAACTTCATTCAAACCATAATTATGATCCGTCAATTATCAATCCTTTCACTCTTATCGATTTTAGTGTTTGCATGCAATGAAAAGCAGGCCATTGAAACAGAAGATGGCCTTGCCGCATTTAGTGCAGACAGCCTGGCCAATAATATCAAACAACTTTCTTCCGATGATTTTATGGGCCGCAAACCATTTACAGAAGGAGAAACAAAAACGATTGATTTTCTTCAAACCAAATTTAAATCACTCGGTCTTGAACCTGGAAATGGAAACAGTTATTTACAGGACGTGCCAATGGTAAATATTGCTACGGTGGCTGCGCCTTCGATGACCGTTCAATCATCCAAAGGAAATTTTGAGCTGAAGGGTTTTGATGATTACGTTATCTGGACAGACCGGGCAGAAAATTCTCAATCATTCAACAATGATGAAGTTGTTTTTGCAGGTTACGGTGTTGTTGCGCCTGAATATAACTGGAACGATTATGCAGGGCTTGATGTTAAAGGGAAAATAGTATTGATACTTGTAAATGACCCGGGGTTTTATTCTGGTGATACGGCATTGTTTAAGGGCAAGACCATGACTTACTACGGAAGGTGGACTTACAAGTTTGAAGAAGCTGCGAGACAAGGTGCAAAAGGATGTTTAATCATTCATACAAGAGAAGGTTCCAGTTATCCATTCAGTGTTGTTCAGAATAACTGGAACGGTTCTAAACTGCATTTAGATAATCGGGGCAAAGATGAAAAAGCATGCAGCATTATCGGATGGGTTTCTTCCGATGCCGCCAAACGCATGTTAACCGCGGCGGGGACCGATACAACATTGCTGGCAAAAGCTGATCAGAAAGGATTTAAAGCAGTGCCTTTAAATTTAAAATTATCAACCAGTATGAAAGTAACTGCCACTTATAATAAATCACACAATGTAATTGCGAAAATTACCGGCAGTAAATACCCGGATGAATACATTATTTATACGGCGCACTGGGATCATCTTGGTATCGGGAAACCTGATTCCACTCATGATTCAATTTACAACGGAGCATTAGATAATGCCAGTGGCACTTCGGGTCTTCTTGAGCTTGGACGGGTGTATAAAAGTTTAAAAACAAAACCGGAAAGAACCATTGTTTTCTTATCCGTAACTGCTGAAGAACAAGGTTTATGGGGCTCTGCGTACTATGCTCAAAATCCGGTTTATCCTGTATCGAAAACTGTAGCTAATATTAATATGGACGGGCTGAATGCGATGGGTAAAACAAAAGATATTTCAGTTGTTGGAAAGGGCCAGTCTGATCTTGAAGATATTTTAAAGACTGAGGCAGATAAACAAAACAGGGTTTTAGCTTTTGAAACGCATCCTGAAGCCGGACATTATTACCGCTCCGACCATTTTAATTTTGCCAAAGTTGGTGTACCGGCGTTGGATGCAAGCTCTGGTATTGATCTTGCCGGGAAAGGAAAGGTTGAAGGCCAGCGGTTAAGTGATGAATACACGACAAAATATTATCATCGCCCATCAGACCAGTTTAATCCGAACTGGAATCTTGAAGGTGCCATTGAAGATCTGCAATTATTTTTCCTGGTAGGTAAAACACTTGCATACAATCACACCTGGCCCGGCTGGAAACAGGGTTCTGAATTTAAAGCTATAAGAGATAAAACAGAGAGTGACAGAAAATAAGAGAACGGCTTTCCGGAAATCCTTTCAACTCCTTACATTTGCATCCCGCTTTTTGGCGGATGGTTCGCGGAGGTGGCGAAACTGGTAGACGCACTACTTTGAGGTGGTAGCGCCCGAAAGGGTGTGGGAGTTCGAATCTCCTCTTCCGCACTGAAAAGCTGAGTTTTATACTCGGCTTTTTTGTTTTACCACAATGGTCGCAAAGGGTTTGCACAAAGAACACAAGGGCTTGTTGTATTCTTTGTGTTTTTACTTTGTGTCCTTTGTGGTAAAATCTTTAGAAAAGTTGGACCTCCGAAATTTTCGGCGAAGCTTTAGCATCTAAAATATTGATCCTGATTTTATCGGTCATTACAGCCGGAAAACTAAGTATTCGTTTATAACCAATTGTTGTTTGCTTAGCAAGTTCTCTAAACATTTTTCCATCCCAATATTCAATACTAAAAGATTTTACTTTTTGTCCTAACAGAATATATTCCTGCAAAACAATATGATTGACTGACTGTGGTTTACCAAGTTCAATAATAAAACTACCGGAGGTCTCACTTAAGTTCCAGTACGTATTAAACTTTCCATCAGTAATAAATTGCGGCGAAAGCTTTTTTGAATTGCTTTCTGCAATAATTACTTTTTTATGCAGCGCAAGATTAGAAGAAAATATTTTGTTGAGTTTCGATCTGAATTCCATTAACCGGATTGAATCAGGTGTAGCTATCAGTCCTCTCCTGTCAACCGGCACATTCAATAATAAATTCCCATTTCTTCCAACAGACGAAAAATAAATGTTCAGCAGTTCATCCACTGATTTTACTTTATTATCAGTTGACGGACTATAAAACCAGCCCGGGCGAATAGACACATCACATTCTGCAGGTATCCAGTATTTACCATTCTCATCTCCTTCATTTAATAATTTTGAAGGAGGCCCTTTTTCACCAATGCCATAACCGTCTGTTGTGATAGAAGACCAATTGGTAAGACCAGCGAAACCATTTTCATTTCCTACCCATCTGCATCCCGGGCCAATGTCGCTGAAGATAATTGCATTAGGATGATATTTATAAACGACACTCCGAAAAAGCGGCCAGTCATATATCTGTTTTTTTCCATTGGGGCCTTCTCCGTTTGCACCATCGAACCATTGTTCAAAAATGTCTCCGTAGTTTGTATGAACTTCTTCCAGCTCGCCCGCAAAAATTTTATTGTATTCTGATGTGCCATAAGCGGGATGATTACGATCCCATGGCGAGAGGTAAACACCGAACTTCAGTCCATATTTTTTACATGCAGCCGATAATTCTTTCAGTACATCTCCTTTACCATTCTTCCATTTACTTTCTCTTACCGTATGAGTTGAAAACTTACTGGGCCATAAGCAAAACCCATCGTGATGTTTGGCCGTGATAATGATTCCTTTCATGCCTGCTTTTTTTGCTGTACTGGCCCATTGCATAGCATCCAGTTGCGCTGGATTAAAAACAGCAGGATCCTCATCCCCATGCCCCCATTCTTTATCCGTAAAAGTATTAGGCCCAAAGTGAATGAACATGTAATATTCCAACTGCTGCCATTTTACCTGGGACCCTGTTGGAACCGGTGCAGTCTTCCTAAGCAACTGTGAAAAACTATTTACTGAAAAACTAACCGAAAAAAATAAAACGAAAAGCGTTTTCATTCTGCATGATTTAGCGGCTTATAATATTAATCCATTTTTAGTCTTGTCTATAACTTAATCGCCTGTAAAAATTTACTGCTTTTATTTTCTGATTATATTGGGACCGATTATACTTTAGTAATGTTTAGAAAAGCAGTTTCTTCAGACATCGCCCTGATCAAAGAGTTGGCGCACCAAATCTGGCCGCATTCATATGGCCAGATATTAACTTCCGCGCAACTGGAATATATGCTTGATTTTATTTACAGCGAAACTGCCTTACAAAAACAGATGAACGAGGGCCAGCAGTTTATAATAGCTTACATTAATGACGAACCTGTTGGATTTGCAGCATATTCATTACTAGACAATATGCGATCAGTTTTTAAATTACATAAGATATATATTCTGCCCTCAACCCAGGGGACGGGACTTGGAAAAAAATTACTTTGCTATATAATTGATATTGTAAAATCATCCGGCGGCCGCATACTCACTTTAAATGTGAACCGGCATAATAAGGCTAAAGATTTTTATACCAAACTCGGCTTCAAAATTATAAAAGAAGAAGACGTTCCGATAGGACACAACTATTTTATGAACGATTACATTATGGAAAAAGATCTAACTGCTAACTAATGTATATAGCAGGTATTGATATCGGTACAGGTTCTGTAAAAGCGATAGCCGTTGAAAAAAGCCGGAATATTATTGCATCGGCGCAAATTCCGTATGAGATACTGGAGCCTGAACCGGGACACATAGAACAGGATCCTGTCATTATCAAAAACGCAGTTATCAGTTGTATTAACCTGTTATTAAAACAAACTAATCCTTCTGATTTAGCAGGTCTTTCTTTCAGTGCCGCCATGCATAGTATCATGGCAGTTGATAGAAACGGCGATCCCCTAACCCATGCTTTATTATGGGGTGATATTCGCAGCACCGAAGAAACTGAGCAATTAAAAAAATCAGGAGCAGCGAAAGAACTTTATGAATGCTGCGGTGTTCCTGTTCATCCCGTATCACCGCTGACAAAAATTATGTGGCTGAAAGAAAATCAGCCGGATATTTTTGAAAAGGCGCACAAATTCATTTCACTTAAAGAATTTATTTTCTTCTGCCTGTTTAATGAATATGTTATTGATCATTCGATTGCGTCTGCTACCGGCATGTTTGATATTCACCAGCTCCAATGGAATCCTAATGCGTTATCGTTTGCCGGCATATCAACAGAAAAATTATCTGCCATTGTTCCTGTTACTTCCCAATTTTTTTTAAAAAATGAAAGTGTAATAAAAGAACTGGGAATTGGAAAAAATATTCCGTTCATCATTGGCAGCAGTGATGGTTGCCTTGCAAACATTGCAAGTGGTTTAGCTGGCAGTGGCCATCTTTCTGTTACAATAGGAACCAGTGCAGCAGTCAGAGTATGCACTACCGCTCCTTTTATTGATGAACATCAGCGGCTTTTCAATTATGTAATTACAAAAGATCTCTATGCCTGTGGCGGCCCAAGTAATAACGGTGGTATTGCAGTAAAATGGATGGCTGAAAATTTTATTCATGATAAGGGCACCGCATTGCAATCACAATCTCATTCAGGCGAATTAGAAGGTGCCTTACAAGAAGCTTTTTCTATTTCTCCGGGTTGTGACGGTTTAATTTTTCTTCCCTACCTCCTGGGCGAACGTGCTCCCGTATGGAACGCAAACGCAAAAGGACTTTTCTATGGAATACAATTTCATCACTCAAGAAAATATTTTGCAAGGTCAGTGATAGAAGGTGTTGTGATGAACTTATATGTGATCGTTCAGCAGTTACAAAAGCAATTAAAGCCCGGAGCTAAAATTATTGCATCAGGCGGATTTGTACACTCACAGGAGTGGTTGCAGTTGTTAGCAGACATGACAAATATGCCCGTGTGTATAGTGAATGATGCAGACGCTTCTGCCATGGGTGCAGCTATTCTTGGCTGGTATAGCTTAGGTGAAATTTCGAGCCTCGACGTGGAGATAAAAATTGAAAAAGAAGTTTTGCCGCAGGATAAAGAACACCAGGTATATATGAAAAATTATAGCGTCTTTCGTGAGCTCTTAGAAAAATTATTTTAAAATAGGTTACTAATTCTATTAGTAAATAAGCTGGTGCGTTTGTTTTACTATTCCCATTACAAAAACGCTTTGAACATGTCCTACATTTTCTGTCTGGCTTAATTTGTTTACATGAAAATCGTAATAGCTGTTCATGTCTTCGGTTAACACTTTCAGCATAAAATCAAACTCACCGGAGATACTTAGGCATTCCATCACCTCATTCATGTCCATAATACTTTTGATAAACTTATTTCCCGCGGTTTTACTATGTTGCTGCAGGGAAACATAACAGATCACCATCAAACCTTTTTTCACTTTTGTATGATCCACCAATGCTGCGTATTGTTTTATCACACCGCTCTCTTCCATCCGTCTGATACGCTCATGAACAGGCGTCGTACTCAACTGTATCTTACCTGCAATTTCTTTCACCGTGATCCTTGCATTTTGCTGTAACAAACGAAGTATGGCGAAATCCTTTTTATCCATTGACAAATGGTTGCTGGTGATTTCTTCTTTTTTAGTGTCCTTAGCCATAAGTAAATAGTATTTTCTACTAAATTATCAAAATAAACAGGATTATCTACCAAAGTTATGCGAAGAGGTAGCATATTGTCCTGGATCGTTTAAGTTTGCAGTATTAAACAAAGTAAATATGTCAACTATAACAAACAAACAAATCGACTTCAGTCTGCCTAACAAAGTGGCTGATATCAGTCTCGCAGCCTGGGGCCGCAAAGAAATAAGATTAGCTGAGGCCGAAATGCCTGGTTTAATGGCACTGAGAAGTGAGTACGGACCAACGCAACCTTTAAAAGGTGCCCGTATTGCGGGCTGTCTTCACATGACTATTCAAACTGCCGTATTAATTGAAACCTTAGTTGCTCTTGGTGCAGAAGTTAAATGGAGCTCATGTAACATCTTCTCTACACAGGATCATGCTGCTGCTGCTATTGCCGCTGCGGGTATTGGTGTGTTTGCTTGGAAAGGACAAACACTGGAAGATGCTGACTGGTGCATTGAACAAACTTTATTTTTCGGTGGTGTTGATCGTCCTTTAAATATGATCCTGGATGATGGTGGCGATCTTACCAACATCGTATTAGATAAATATCCTGAACTCGTTCAGCATGTAAAAGGTTTATCAGAAGAAACCACTACTGGTGTTCACCGTTTATATGAGAGAATGGCAAAAGGTACTTTACCAATGCCAGCGATTAATGTAAATGATTCTGTTACAAAAAGTAAGTTCGATAACAAGTACGGTTGTAAAGAATCTTTGGTTGATGCTATTCGCCGTGCAACTGACGTTATGCTTGCCGGTAAAGTGGCAGTTGTTGGTGGTTATGGTGATGTGGGTAAAGGTTCTGCTGCTTCTTTAGCAGGTGCAGGTTGCCGTGTTATTGTTACCGAGATCGACCCTATCTGTGCTCTACAGGCTGCAATGGATGGTTTTGAAGTAAAGAAAATGATTGATGCCGTTAAAGAAGCAGACATCATTGTTACTGCAAGTGGTTGCCGCGATCTTATCACTGAAAAACATTTCAGGGCAATGAAAGACAAAGCAATCGTTTGTAACATTGGTCACTTCGATATTGAAATTGATATCGCATGGATCAACGACAATTACGGGCATACAAAAGATACTGTAAAACCACAGGTTGATATATATACTGTTGATGGAAAAGATATTATCATTCTTGCAGAAGGCCGTTTAGTAAACTTAGGTTGCGCTACTGGTCACCCAAGTTTTGTGATGAGTAATTCTTTCACTAACCAGACACTTGCTCAAATAGAACTCTGGACCAATGGTGATAACTACGAAAACAAAGTGTATGTTCTTCCAAAACACCTGGATGAGAAAGTAGCACGCCTGCACTTAGCTAAAGTGGGTGTTGTACTGGAGGAATTAACAACTGAACAAGCTGAATACCTCGGCATTCCTAAGGAAGGGCCGTTTAAACCGGAACTTTACCGTTATTAATTTTGATATTTTCTCTTATAAAAAAACCCGGACCATGTTCCGGGTTTTTCTTTTATAATATATTACTTAATCACGATCGTGTCCCTTTCCTTTTCCTTTGTTTTTGTTTTTACCATTGCCATTTCCTTTACCGTTATCATGATCGTTACGATCATCCCGCCTGTTATCATACCTGTCTGCTGCTTTTCCATTTTTATACCAGCCCAGGTGTTTTCCATTATCATGACGCTCCTGGTAAAGATTGGTATTCATAAAAGGAGGCCTGTCTCTTACTACGACCTTACGAATACGGCGAAGATCATAATTGCTATAACGACTAGGGAGCCTGCTTGATCTTAGCCAGTTACCATTTTCATTATAAACGAAAACTCTTTCAGGCACGTAATAGTAAGCGTTCATATCAGGCATATAATAATAGTCATTAGACTGGTAACCTGAAGGAAGCCATAAATTAGGCTGGCCGCCCAAATTGATATTCACGTTAATTTGTGCATTAGCAGAAAATCCTATTGCCATTGCAGAAATGAAAGTTGCTAGTAGAAGCTTTTTCATAAAGTTGTTTTTATTTAAATACTGTTGTCCAAATTAAGTGCCGCAATACACTATTGGCTGTTTTTACATCACAATTATATGCCAACAGTTCAGTTGTAAGTGCTAAAATTCTTTTCTAATTAACTGAAAACAAAGCCTTTGGAGCCGCTATAGCATACTAACCTATGCAATAACAGCCAATTCATGAGCTAGAGGCAGCTCCACTATTTCAAACCAGTATTTTACAAAACTTTCTATTTTGTTAATGGTTGAAATTAGGGTTGACGGTTTTTGAATTACGGAGTTAGCCCCATAAGCGTAACATTCGGCGATCAACATTTCCCCGGCCCCTTCAATCAGCATAATTACCGGGATATGTTTTAGCCGGTCATTTGATTTGAGCTGTTTTAAAACCGACAAGCCGTTCTCGGGAATTGACCGCATCGTCACCAGCATTACAGCAGGAAGTGTTTGTCTCTCGCTGATGCATGAGTCAAGAAAAGAAAAAAATGCAGAAGTTGTATCGATGAATTTTACTGGAACATTTACATTTTTTTCAGCAAATATTTCAGCAGTAATGAATTGATCTTCGCTATCTCCTTCCAGCATTAAAATGTAAGCATCATTCATAAATAAATTATTTGCAGGGTAAAATTATAGGGATTATTGGATTTCCTGCTTTATTTCCAGCCTTATAGACAGGAATATTTATATTACCCGGAGACGAAATCCAGGGCTTAAAAATCTTTGTAAGTTGGCTAGCTATTAACAAACTCTGGCTTAAGATTTTCGTCTATTGTAAATAGTAATCTCCCAAAAAAATCCTCTATGTATAAGCTGCATGCCGCTTTAAAACTTACCCTGAAAGTGCTTGTCATTCTCCTGGTAACAACATTCGCTGTGCCCTCTTCAAATGAAGTAAAAGCGCAGGATGTAAATGTTAATTTCGATGCTTTCTATAATGATCTGAGCCCTTACGGAAGATGGGTTGATCATGAACGTTTTGGACAGGTATGGGTTTATAATGAACCCGGATTTTCTCCTTATTATACCAATGGCCGCTGGGACTATTCAGATTATGGATGGACCTGGGTTTCAGATTATGCATGGGGATGGGCCCCTTTCCACTATGGCAGATGGGAAAATGATCCGGCTTATGGCGGATGGCTCTGGATACCAGGATA
>JAQBNK010000113.1 GCA_028288595.1 Chitinophagaceae bacterium | reverse complement strand
AGAACAGGAAGTACAAGTGAGTGACACAACGAAGCTGATTAAAGTTATGGTGCTTGTTCAATCATTTCCACTCCGTTGTGAATAGGCCAGCATTGTATTTTTAAGTAGGCCTGCGATGGTCATTAATCCAACTCCCCCGGGTACTGGAGTGATATAAGATGTTTTTGGAGCCACTTCATCAAACGCTACGTCACCTTTTATTCTATAACCGCTTTTAGTTGTCGCGTCCTCTATTCTTGTTATTCCAACATCAATCACAATTGCTCCTTCTTTTACCATATCAGCAGTAACAAATTGAGGCTTGCCCAAAGCGGCTACCAGAATATCTGCCTGCTGGCATAACTCTTTCAAATTTTTTGTGTGTGAATGACAAAGTGTAACAGTACAGTTTCCGTAAGGATGATTATTGCTTAATAAAATACTCATTGGGCGGCCCACAATATTACTTCTGCCGATTACAACTGCCTGTTTTCCTTTTGTTTCAATTTTATAATGTTCTAGCAACAGCATGATGCCATAAGGTGTTGCAGAAATAAATGATGGTGAGCCCTGCACCATTTTTCCAACACTTACCGGGTGGAACCCATCTACATCTTTTGCCGGATCGATGGCTGAAATAATATGTTGTTCATTTATTTGTTTTGGAAGAGGCAGTTGTACAAGGATTCCATCGACTTCATCATCATTATTTAATTTTTCAATAGTATTAAGTAAAGCGGGTTCATCAATATTATCAGGAAGTCTTATTAAAGTGGAGCGAAATCCTATGGCCTCACAATTTTTTACTTTACTTGCCACATAAGTTTCGCTTGCGCCATTTGTGCCCACTAATACAGCGGCCAGATGGGGAGGCCGGTGATTGTTATTAATTAATGTATCAATTTGATTTTTAAGCTGTTGTTTAATTGATAGCGAAGCTATTTTTCCGTCGAGAATCTCCATCCGTCAAAAATAAAAATAATTCGACTAACAATTAATTATAGTGGAACTGTAGGAGTAAACAGCTGCCTGTCCTTGTGTTAAAATGGGTCGAGAGGCATAAAATGAATGATACAAAAAAAAATGTGAGATAACGCCTTTGAATTGGATTTGTATTTTGCAGCGTTTTAAATTATCCGGCTGTCTACTAAAGAGGACAAAAAATTAACAAACGTTATTAAAAAATTTTAACGGAACGTTAATTTTTCTATATTTATCGCGTCAAATTATTGCACATGAGAAAAATTCTAGCACTATTTACAGTGTTAATGCTGTTAAGCACATTAACATTTGCCCAAAATCGGACCGTGAAAGGGCAGGTCACAGATGAAAGTGGAAATCCTATTTCCTTCGCCTCTGTCACTTTGAAAGGTACACAACAAGGTACCTCAGCAGATCAAAATGGTAATTATTCTATTACCGCAAAAACCGGGGATGTTCTTGTATTTTCAGCGTTAGGCCGGGTAATACAGGAAGTTCGGGTTACTACTCAACCTTTAATTAATGCTTCGCTTCAGCCAAGTAATAACCCCAGCTTAACAGAAGTAATTGTTTCTGCAGGTTATAATACCAGGAGAACACAACGAAGTACTGTTTCAAATGCACAGGTTGTAGGTGCCCAGCAACTGACTACTATTCGCCAGTCGAACCTTAATAATGCGTTGGCAGGAAAAGTGGCGGGTATACAGGTGCGCAGCCAGTCGGTTGCAGCTTTAGGCCGCGATGCCGCTGTGCGTTTACGTGGTGAGGGTACATTGTTTGGTCAAAGTATATTATACATAGTAGACGGTACGCCGGTAAACTCTGTTGATATTAATCCTGATGATGTAGAAGATTTAACCGTATTAAGCGGACCTACAGGTGCGGCCATTTATGGTCCACAGGCTGCAGACGGAGCAATCGTTATTAATACAAAAAGAGCAAAGAAAAATCAAAGAGGTATCGGTGTTGAATTAAATACCGGTATTCAGTTTGATAAAATTTATATCACTCCTAATTACCAGAATTCTTATGCTGGTGGTGGTGTTAAAGACCTTACCAAATTTACCTGGTCTGCAGGTATGCCGGATGAGTGGAAACCACTGAACGGTAAGTATTATCATGATTATACCGATGATGCAAGCTGGGGACCTCGCATGGCAGGTCAGGAATATATTCCATGGTATTCATGGTACCCGGGCACTCCTTATACAGGTACGACTGCAAAACTCGTTCCTCAGGAAGATAATGCACGTGATTTCTATAACACTGGTATCACTGCTAATAATAATATCAGTTTTTCAAAAGCGGGAGAAAACTTCTCTACGAGGATATCATATACAAACCTTGATATAAAAGGTTTAATACCGAATACTTATTTAAGAAGGCATACCCTGGTAACTAACGGTTCTTTCGACCTGGGTACACATTTCACTGTTGGTGCGAATTTCAATTTTGTTACTCAAAATCAGCAGGCTGAAAATAATGATGCCTATTCTAACCAGTCTTCAGGTTCATTTAACCAGTGGTTTCACAGAGACCTGGATATGAATATCATGAGAGAGCTTCAAAATTATTCAACTCCTATTTCTGCAACAGGTGGTGGAATTTTGGCAAGCTGGAATCATGCTAACCCAACCAGTTACAGTGCTGCGGCTCCTGATAAATTCTACCAGGGTAATTACTGGTATAACTTCTATAGTTATTTTAATAATAACCAGAACTTGTTCAGACGTGATCGCCTTTACGGAGATATCAACTTTACTTATAAGGTAAATAATGACCTGCGTTTCAGGGCTGCAATCCGTAAGAACCAGGTAACAACAACCAGTGAAGACCGCGAGTTTTACATCCTGGAAAAGAGTGCTTCTCAAACAGGTGAAAAAGCTGCGTATGCTACTGGCGAAACCTTCTTTAAAGATGATCGTTTTGAATTAGTAGGTACTTACAACAAGAAATTCTTAACTAATTATTCTCTCGACCTTTTAGCAGGGGGTGAGATAGTAAAAATTTCCAGCAGATCTATTAATGCCAATACAAGGAACGGTCTTTATATACCCGATTATTTTGCGCTGACAAACTCTATAGATGCTATTGCGTATGGTAATAGCCGGTCTGAAGAAAAGCGCAGAGCGGTATTTACAAGAGGTACCATCGGATTTAAGAACTTTTTGTTTGCAGAGTTTACGCTGAGGAACGATTGGTTCTCTACACTTCCAAAAGATGCGAACAACATCTTCACCAAATCTTTTGGAGCAAGCTTTGTTTTCAGCGATTTAGTTAGCAAGAGCTTACCATGGTTCAGCTACGGTAAGTTGAGAGCAAGCTGGGGAGAGACTCCACAGTCGATCGGGCCATATAGTTTAGAGCTTGCTTATGGAGTTGGTGCTGATCAGTGGAACGGTAACTTCCTGATGGGCACACCAAACCAAATTGTCTCTCCAACTATTAAAGGAGCTGTACAAACCACGAAAGAGCTTGGATTAGACCTGCGTTTCCTTAAGAGCAGGGTTGGTTTAAGCGCAACTTATTTCAATTCAGTTACATCTAATTCACCTATAGCCGTTCAGATCAACGGAGCCAGCGGATTTACTTCTAAACTGGTTAACGCTGGTAAAATTACCAGGAACGGTCTTGAACTTCAATTGAACGCACGTCCTGTTGTAACAAAATCGTTTACCTGGGATATAACCGGCGCATTCGCTAAGATCCTTACAAACACAGTAGACGAACTTGCAGAAGGAGTAAGCCAGATAAATGTATCTGGTGGTGTAAACTTCAGCGGTATCACAACACCTTTAGTAGTTCACCAGGTTGGACAGCCATGGGGTATGCTGATCGGCGGAGGTAAAACTTATATCGATGGCCAGGTGGTACTCGATAATTTAGGGCACTATGTAAAAACAGAAAATGTGAAGTTTGGTAGTGTACTTCCTGAATACACAGGTGGTATACAAAACAGCTTTAGTTACAAAGCTTTGGTTTTAAACGTGAATATTGACTTCCAAAAGGGTGGTAAATTCTTCTCCCTTTCTGATATGTGGGGTTCTTTCTCAGGATTAACTGCCCGTACAGCAGCACTTAATGACAGAGGCAATCCTATCCGTGACCCGGTTAATGATGGTGGTGGTGTGCATGTCGTAGGTGTGGATGTGAATAAAAATCCTATCGATATGTATGTGGATGCCCAGGATTATTTCCATGCACAGGTAAACAACAACGTATATGATGCATTTATCTATGACTTAACTTTTGTTAAAATGCGTGAAGTTAGTCTTGGATACAGGCTTCCGGTACAAAAATGGGGATTAGGAAAATGGATGCAATCAGCAACTTTCTCAGTTGTAGCCCGTAACCCATGGTTAATCTACGCAACTACCAAAGATTTTGATCCATCTGAAATCAGTAATACGTACGGTGAAAATGGACAATTTCCGGGAACTCGTTCTCTCGGGTTTAATCTGAAAATTGGATTTTAATTGATCAAACTTTTAATTTTTGAAAATGAAAATAATTAAATTCTTTTTTGCTATAGCTGCCACCACGATGCTGGCAACAAGCTGTAACAAGGTAAAAGACTTCGGGGATACTAACGTAAACCCTAATGGTACAGCCACGCCTTCAACCGCTGCGCTTTTAACGAATGTTGAAACTGGAATGGGCGGCTTCGCAACACAAACCCAGGGCGGTATATATGCTCAGCAGTTTTCTGAAACTCAGTATACAGATGTTTCATTGTATGCCTTACCCAAATTGAATTTCGATGGTATTTATGCGGGTGCTTTAATGGACCTTCAGAATATCATCAATATTAATACTGCTGATGCTACAAAAGCTCTTTCAGTAAAATTTGGTTCTAATGCTAACCAGATAGCTATTGCCCGGATATTAAAGGCTTATATCTTCTGGACAATAACAGATCGCTGGGGCGACATTCCTTATTTCGATGCTTTGAAGGGTGAAACAAACCTCACCCCGAAATATGACAAACAGGAAGATATTTACAAAGACCTGATTAAGGAATTAACCGAGGCTAAAAACCAGTTTGATGCTGGTGCGGCTGCAAGCGGGGATATTATTTATTATAAATCAACTTCTACAACTGCAGCAAATGCTGCAAACTGGTCCGCAGCAGTAAGTCGCTGGAAAAAATTAGCTAATTCTTTGAGGATGCTTATCTCTTTGCGTACAAGCAAAGTATATCCTAATCCGGGTGAGTGGGCTGCTACAAACTTCGCAGCGGCTTTCAAAGATGCAGATGGTTATATCGCTTCCAATGCAGACAATTTTGTAGAAAATTATACAGGTACTGTAGCGGGCTTTAAGAATCCATTTTTCAATTTGTTCGAATCACGCCATGACTATGCTGAATCAAAACTGATGACTGACCTGTTAGGTTCAACCCAATTGGCCGATCCAAGGCAGGCTGCATTTGGTTCAACTAATGTTGGCTTTCCTTACGGTCTGAGAAGAGATGATGCGGTTACTTTTGGAAGTAATAATAACTACGCTGAAATATTGGCGGCTACTAAAAGAGCAGCTACTTCACCTGTTGTTATTATTGGCGCCGACGATGTTTTACTGGCTATTTCTGAAGCTGCTCAGCGTGGCTGGATCACAGCAGATGTAGTTAGCTTTTACAAAGCAGGTATACAGGCTTCATGGGATCAGTGGGTAGTTGCAGGTGATATGAATACTTATTATGCAAACCCATCAGTGGCCTTAACAGGCACGGCTGCTTCTAATTTGACAAAAATCCAGTTGCAGCAATACATTGCTTTTTATCCTGATGGTATACAGGCCTGGGCTAACTGGCGCAGAACAGGAGTGCCGGCGTTAACCCCAACAGCTTTTGCAGTTAACTCAAGCAAACAGATACCTCGCAGGTATGTATATGGTGCGAACGAATATTCTGTGAACGCAACAGGTGTGGCAGAAGCCGTGGCAAGACAGGGTGCTGATACAGAAAACACCAGGGTATGGTGGGATAAGCCTTAATTTTTGAATTTAACCGGGAGTATTTCACTGCTCCCGGTTTAACCATATAAAAAATAGTATATGAAATTTATAAAACTCAGACTCGCAACATTGCTGGGTCTCTCTGTTCTCTTATTTAATGCCTGTAAGAAAGTCGAGTTAACGAAAGAATTAGGCGACAGGGGACAAACCATAGTTAAATTCATGACTGCTCCTACGAGTTCAAGTCATGGTTTGAATTATAACCTCACAAACTTCCAGATCGCAACAACACCCCAGGTTGTAGATGTCGTTGATATACGGAGAGATGTTCCGAGCGAAGCTGAGCTAAGCAAAACCATGGTGGTAACTGTTAAAGATGATCCTGCAGCTATTGCAGCATATAATAATGCTAATGGAACATCACTGGTAGCACTGCCAACCAGCGCTTATACAATTGATGCAAGTAATCCGAAGAATGGTACTGATTATACCGTAACATTCGGCCCTGGTGAATTTGCCAAACCGTTGAAAATATCACTTACTAATGCATCAACCTTAGATCTCACCAAAAGTTATGCGATAGGATTAACAATCGTTGTTGCAGTTACGGGTGCAGACGGAAGGGTTTCTTTTGATAACAGAACGACAGTTGTTGAACTTGGACCATTAAATAAATATGATGGTGTTTACAAATTATCTGGATCGACTTTAAGAGCAGGTGATCCTGATAAAACCGGAACTTTCAGCCCGGTTGAAATGAAACTGATCACAATCGCTGCAAATGATGTTATTTATAACGACTTACAGGTTTGGGCAGATGGAACTGGCGTAGGTATTGGCCAGCCTGTTCTTTCCGTTAATCCGGCTACGAACAAGGTGACAGTAACGAGTTCAGGGGGTGCTACCAATGTACCAGGCCCTCTTAATTACTACGACCCGGCTACCAAAACTTTCTATTTAGATTTTACATGGAGTACAGGGATAGCTTCAAGAAGGGCTACTGTAACCTTACAATATTTAAGGCCCAGATAATTATTTACAAACTGTAGGTTAGATAAAATTTAAAAAATTATGCAACATTCAATCCCCGGGAAACTAATAAACAGGCTAACTGTACTTGCGATAGCTGCATTGTGTACGGGACTGTCATCGTGTTATAAAAAAGTAGATGTGGCTTTGGCACCTACGCAATTAGGTGTTATGGCACTTAGTCCTACCGCTGGACCAAAAAATACAATCATTTCTATTAGTGGAAGCGAATTTCCTGATAAGGCAAATATTGCCGTTAAAGTAAATGGAAAAGCTGCGACGATTATATCCTCTACCTCGAACAATATCCAGGCCCAGGTAGCACCTGGTACAGGTTCTGGTAAAGTAGAAGTAGTGATAAACGGGACCTCTTATCCCGCAGGTAATTTTACTTATCAGAATACTTACACAGTTACCTCCTATACAAACGGAGCTGGCGGGTACCTCGATGGGCCTGTTGCTACTGCTAAATTTGAGGATATAGAAGGTCTGACTATCGACGCCAATGATAACCTTTATGATGCAGAGTATGGTACAGGGCATGTGAGAAAAGTGGATCTTAACACAGGCGTGGTTAGTACGCTTGCTACCGGTTCTCTTGGAGCTTCGGAATTTGTTTCTAATGATGCAAGCGGTAATATTTACCTCGCAGACGAGTCTGGAAAAACAATCAAGAAGGTTACTCCAGCGGGTGTAATTTCTACTTTAGCTGTTGTTCCCTTTACTCCACATGGAATAAAAGTTGGCAAATCAGGTAATATCTACGTTTCAGGAAATAATAATGGAAACATTGCCAAATATTCTTCAACAGGAACCCTGGTTTGGAGATTAACAACTCATGGAGCCGGAAACGTAGATGGGGATACCAGTCTGGTTAAATTTAACCTTATAGGCAACCTCGAAATTGATCCGAATGAAACTAAGATCTATGTGAATAATGTTACAGCTGGTATTCCTAACCAGGTTAAAGTACTTGATCTTACTAATAAGACATTAACTACCCTTGCTGGTACAACGGCAAGTGGTTATGCTGATGGTGCTGCTGCATCTGCACAGTTTAACTACATCTATTCCACAAAATTGGATAGCAAAGGCGGGTTGTATATTGTTGATCTGCTAAATAACAGGATACGGTATTTATTTAATGGTGTTGTAACCACTGTTATTGGTAGCAGCGGCGGCGACACCAATGGGGTTGGAACAGCTGCTTTGCTGAACAACCCACAGGACGCTGTATTCGATTCTAAAGGAAATATGTATATAGCTGATTATGGAAATGGTAAAATAAAGAAGGTAGTAATTGATTAATAAATTTTGTTTATGAAAAATGGCTGCCCTTTAAGGCAGCCATTTTTATTTGAGGATAGTGCGTTAAGTAATAACTTCGCCACTCCAAAAATTAGAATATGACAGAGCAGCAGCCGCAAACCCAGATTAATATTGAGATATCAGAAGAAGTAGCAGAAGGTTCATATGCTAATCTTGCTATCATCACTCATTCACATGCAGAATTCGTGATAGATTTTGTAAATGTGATGCCGGGAACGCCTAAAAGCAAAGTAAAATCGAGAATTATTTTTACCCCCATGCATGCCAAACGTTTTATGAAGGCGCTGCTTGATAATATTGAACGCTTTGAAGCCGTGAACGGCGCTATCCAGGATCTTGAACAAATAGAAATTCCATTGAACTTTGGGGGTCCCACAGCTCAGGCATAAGCAAGTTAAATTTGATAATTAAACAAACGGTTCAAGCCTGATTTTCTTTCTGTCTTACATCTTTCCTTCATCCGAAAAACTATAATATCCCTCATCGCTCACAATAATATGATCCAGCACTCTTATATCTAAATAACCTGCTGCTTCTTTTATTTTTTTGCGTAAGCATTTCATCTGCCTGGCTTGGTTTTGTACTTCGCTGGGATAATTATGCGTAAGAATTATGCTCACTGCATTATGTTCAAGTGCTTTTTTAAGATGATCCTTGGATCGGCTATCGTACCTGTTATGCCGCCTTCGCTGATGATTTCATAATGATTGATCTTATTACTGCTGTTCAGAAAAAGTACTGCGAAACTTTATGCTTTTTGTGTTGCAGTTGTGCTCTTAAGTATTCGGCAATATCTCTGCTATGGGTAATAATAGTTTTGAAATTTATTGTTGAATTATGCCGTAACCCCAGCTCCATAGCAGCGGCAATGGTGATTGCCTTAGCTTCACCCAACCCTTTTATTTTAAGATTCTGAATTTCTTTGACTGATAATTTTCCAAGACGGTTAATATCGTTGTTGACTGCCGTTAAAACTCTTGGCCAGGTCTACCGCAGATTTAGACCGGGAACCATTATTTATTAAAATCGCTAATAATTCAGAAAGGCTTAAAGCAGCCACTCCTTTTAAAATTAATTTTTCACGGGGCCTGTCGTCGGCTGCCCAGTTTTTAATTGAAGTATGCTGGATAGAAGAATATAATATATTTTCAAATTAGTATTTCATCTGCTAATTTTTATCTTCGCCCAAGCATTTACCCATTTAGTTACTTCATACATATTGCCTTGGGCAAATAAAAAATACCAGGAATGAATCCATCTGTAAAAATTTTTTCAGGCACCGGTTCTCAACCACTTGCTTTAAAGATTGCACAACGGTTTGGTGCACCCTTGGGTAAGATCAATATTCAAAAGTTTAGCGACGGAGAGTTTCAACCCATTTTCCTGGAGAGTATTCGCGGCGATTATGTTTTCCTCATTCAAAGCACGCATGCCCCTACTGATAACCTGATGGAACTTTTGTTAATGATCGATGCTGCCAAACGGGCGAGTGCTTACCGTATTATTGTGGTAATCCCTTATTATGGATATGCCAGGCAAGACAGGAAAGACAAGCCTCGTGTAGCAATTGGTTCTAAGCTTGTTGCAACGCTTCTGGAAGCTGCTGGCGCTAACCGGGTAATTACTATGGATCTTCACGCTCCGCAGATCCAGGCCTTTTTTGAGATACCCGTGGATCACCTGGACAGTTCAGCTATTTTTATCCCTTACATTCAACATTTAAAATTGGAAAACCTTACCTTTGCCGCCCCCGACGTGGGTAGTACCAACCGCGTAAGGGAAATTGCCAGCTATTTTAACTGCGAAATGGTGATCTGTGATAAGCACAGGAAAAGAGCCAACGAAATAGCAAGCATGGTGGTGATAGGAGATGTTGCCGGAAGGGAAATTATTCTGATAGATGACATTTGCGATACGGGAGGAACATTAGCAAAAGCCGCCTCGCTTTTAAAAGAAAAAGGCGCTTTAAGTGTAAGAGCTTTATGTACACACCCGGTATTGAGTGGAAATGCGTACGAGAATATAGAAAATAGTGTACTGGAAGAACTGGTGGTTTGTGATACAATCCCAATGCGCCAGGAAACGAAAAAAATAAAAGTGCTGAGTGTGGCCGACCTTTTTGCAATAGCTATCAGGAATGCTTACGAAAACAAAAGTATCACCAGCCTTTTTATTCATTCGCAACTGAAGAAATAATGTGAACCCTGAAACATGAATCGTCAATGCATTCACGTTTAACGATTCACTATTCACGAAAAAAAAATAAAGATTTAAAACATAAACAATGAAAACAATTACAATCGAAGGACAACTGAGGACCGAAACTGGAAAACAAGCCGCCCGCCAGTATCGCTCTCAGGAACTGGTGCCTGGTGTAATTTACGGGGGTGCGCAGGAAGTGAATTTTGTTGCTTCTGCAAAGGCATTAAAGCCGTTAGTATACACCGGTGAATTTCAACTGGCACAGGTAGACATTGAAGGAAAATCTTACAAATGCATTTTAAAAGACTTGCAGTTTGATAAGGTTTCTGACGCGTTAATTCACGTAGACCTCATGGAACTTGTAGAAGACAAAAAAGTGGTTGCTACACTTCCTATTAAGTTCACAGGCGTATCTGCCGGCGTTAAAGCTGGTGGTAAACTGGTAACTAAAATGAAATCGCTGAAAGTAAAAGCATTACCAAAAGATCTTCTTGAACAAATTGAAGTAGACATTACCAACCTGGAGCTGAACGGCAATATTCGGGTGGAAGATGTAAAGGTGGCCAATTTCGAGATCCTTAACTCTCCCCGCATTCCGGTAGCTTCTGTGGTAATGACCCGCATATTGAAGCAGGAAGAAGCTACAACTACTACAACAGCAGCAGCTCCTGCGGCAGAGGCGAAGAAAAAATAAGTGAGTACAATTTTATCTTATCATATCCCGCTGAAAAGCGGGATTTTTTATGATGTGGCAGGTAGCGTGAAACAAAAAGTACTGCCTTTGCCCTCTGCACTTTTCACAATAAGACTCCCACCATTTTTCTCGATAAATTCTTTAGTCAGCAATAACCCCAGCCCGGTTCCCTTCTCATTTAAAGTACCTCTTGTAGAACTGGTGCCTGAATAAATAAAGAGCGAATGAATTCTTTTTTCTTCAATCCCTTTTCCAAAATCTTCTATTGAAATGGAAATGAAGTGACTGCTTGCTTCGCAATGAATATTGATGTGGCTTCCAAAGAAGCTGAATTTAATAGCATTCGATAATAAATTTCTTAAGATGAGTTTCACATGTTCCTCATCGGCATAAGCAGCCACAAATTCAGGGCACCGTACATCAATTGTTATTTTTTTATTGCTGATGTTAACTTTCATCAGCTCCACTGTTTTTTTGATAAGTGTACTGATGAAAATTTTGCGTGGATTTACTTCTATTCCCTGCAGCTGGCTATGGCTCCAGTGCAACAGATTATCGAGATTGTCCTGTAATTGATCAACCTGTATAGTAAGCTCGCCCGATAACGCCTGGAACTCTTCTTTAGAGATCATGTCTTTATTGAAAAGATCAAGAGAACTTCTTAAGGCAGCTATGGGAGAACGAATATCATGCGCTACAATAGAAAATAATTTTTCTTTTGTCTGATTCAATATTTCCAGTTGCTTATTCTTTTCTTCCAGCTCCGTTTGCTGCTCTGTCATCCGGGCTTGTTTATCCTCCAGTTCCACTGTTTTTTGATCAGCCTCTTCCAGGTAAGTAAAATGTTCTTTTTTAAAACGCTGCATAATAAGAATGATCAGCAACGTACTTACGATAGGGTGGGTTACCTGTCGCCATAAAGGTAAATCGCCGGTGCGGGGAGAATAGATAAGAATGATGCGAACCGTGATATAAAGCACCGCTGTAAAGCTGGTTATCAAAAGAACAAGGCGTCTCTTGTTCAGAAGAAGTGTAATTGCAATAATATTTACAAGCAGGTAATCAATCGTTCCATTTTGAAATTTCAGCGCCGAGTAACTAAAGAGAATAGAACAGGTGATACTGATAAATATCCTTCCCGCAAGAAACTTGTGTTTGTAATTGATATAAAAAAATAGCAGCTGGCAGGTAAGAACTAATAAGTTGAAAACGACAACTTCTTCATGGCCTGTAAAAAAATTTAATACCGCCAGAAACAATATGATAGGCATCGTAATAAGAAAGCAAATATTAAGAAGCCTCGTTTTTTTTCGTTCTTCAAAGTCAAGACCGGGGTAAACTCCGAAATTGACCAGCCTTTCAGTTAAGGCAGATAAAACCATACCGGGGAGATTTAGGGTGCTGTGTGCTGCAAATATCTTTTATTTTTACGCTATGTCTAAATTTTTAATTGCCGGACTTGGAAATATTGGAGAAGAATATGCTCACACCCGGCATAATATCGGGTTTGATGTGCTTGATGCTTTTGTAATAAAGCACAATGGATTTTTTAAGACAGACCGACTTGCGGCAATCGCTGAAATAAAATGGAAAGGGAAAACCTTTGTCTGTATAAAACCAACGACTTATGTAAACCTGAGCGGGAAAGCTTTCAAGTATTGGCTTGATAAAGAGAAGATACCGGTAGAAAATACTTTAACGATAGTAGATGATCTGGCCATACCGCTTTCGAAAATACGGGTGCGGCCATCAGGCAGTGCCGGCGGGCATAATGGACTAAAAGATATTCAATTGATGCTGGGAACAGATCAGTATCCAAAGCTGCGATTCGGTATTGGCAATGATTATCCAAAGGGTATGCAGGCAGATTATGTATTGTCTAAGTGGTTGCCGGACGAAGTACCGGTTGTTCAAAAAAAGATCGCTAAGTGCGTCGAAGTGATTGAGCAAATTTCCCTTGAAGGATTGGAAAGGGTTATGAATCAGGTAAATAAGTTAGAGTTTGTTTGATAAATTAATAATTTAGCGATATAAAGTTTGATTACCGGCCGTGGCTCATTTACCTGGAAAACTAATTTAATTGTGAAGCAAGGCAATGGCGAGGATCATCCAACCCTTAAAAATAAAATATATAAGGATGAAAATTTTCTGCGTTGGGCGCAACTACGGAGAACACGCCAAAGAACTGAAAAACGAAATACCGGAAGAGCCGGTAATTTTTATGAAGCCTAAAAACGCCTTGCTTCAACCCAACACCCCTTTTTATTATCCTGAATTTTCTAATGAGCTGCATTACGAATTGGAAATAATCCTCCACGTTAGTAAAAACGGCCGGTACATACCGGGAAAACATGCTGATAAATACGTAAACGAAATTTCGGTGGGAATAGACTTTACCGCGAGAGATATACAAAATGAATTAAAGAAAAAAGGATTGCCATGGGAAAAAGCAAAAGCGTTTGATAATTCTGCTGTCGCAGGAACATGGAAACCTTTAAAGGATGGCGCTTTAGAAAAGCCCATGCAATTTTATCTTTTGTTGAATGGTGAAAAAGTGCAGCACGGTAATAGCGCTGATATGGTATTCGATTTTAAAACAGTGATCTCTCATATTTCTCAATACTTTTCCCTTAACATTGGCGACATGATCTTTACAGGTACGCCAGCGGGAGTGGGCGAATGCTCAGTAGGTGACAGACTGGAAGGTTTTTTTGAGAACGAAAAACTCTTCGATATAGAAGTGAAGTGAATTAGCAAATTAGATAATTAGTAAATTAGCAGATGAGCCCTCGGAGGGTTCATTAAAATTCTTGAATTTCTTTTATACCGTCGCGTCTGAATTTGCTAGTCACCTAATTTACTAATCCTTGTACTCCCAACTTTCATTTGCTAATTAGCTAATTTGCTAATTAGACCGATATTTGCGCATGCTTTCTAACGATGTACTGGCTAAAGCTTTTAAGCTGATGGCCACTGCCAGGGCCATGGCGGAATTATATGATCAGAACAGGCAGATCTGCAAATATGTTCACTCCACTTCAAAAGGACATGAAGCGATACAAATTGCTACAGGAATGCAATTGTTGCCTTGTGATTATGTGAGCCCTTATTATCGGGATGACAGTATTCTTCTCAGCATCGGTTTTGAACCTTATCGCCTGATGCTTCAGTTGCTTGCAAAAGCGGAGGATCCTTTTTCCGGTGGACGCAGTTATTATTGTCATCCTAACAGTAAAGAAATAGATAAGCCAAAGATCATTCACCAGAGCAGCGCTACAGGCATGCAGGCCATTCCTACTACAGGCGTTGCACAGGGAATACAATATTTAGAAAACGTTCATAATCATTTATTACAGTTTGGTCCCAATAAAGAGAACCCGGTTGTTGTTTGTTCTTTAGGAGATAATAGCATTACGGAAGGTGAGGTGAGTGAAGCATTTCAATTTGCTGTTTTAAAACAATTGCCGATAATTTATTTGGTGCAGGATAATAACTGGGGCATCAGCGTTTCTGCTGAAGAAGCAAGAGCAATGAATGCCTACGAATATGCCGCAGGATTTAAGGGCATGACCCGCATGCAGGTTGATGGCAGCGATTTTACTGCCAGCTATAATGCTGTAGAAGAAGCACTGGGTTTCGTTAGAAAGGAGAGAAAGCCCTTATTACTTCGTGCGAGTGTTCCTTTGCTGGGGCATCATACCAGCGGTGTGAGAAAAGAATTTTATCGCAGCAAAGAAGATCTTGATAAACATGGACTGGATGATCCATATCCAAAACTGCGTACTGTTTTATTGTCTGCAGGATTTACTGCTAAACAATTAGATGAGATCATCAAACAACAAACTGAAATAGTTACAGCGGCTTTTAAAGAAGCAGTGAATGCGCCTGAACCTTCACCCTCATCTGTAATGGATCATGTATTTGCACCCACAGCTGTAAAAGAAGAGAAGGGACAACGTTCGCCTGCGAACGGTGAGAAAGTAATTATGGTTGATGCTGCACTGCATGCGATTGAAGAGCTGATGCAGGAACATGAAGAATGTATTTTATACGGGCAGGATGTGGGAAGAAGACTCGGTGGTGTTTTTCGTGAAGCGGCAACACTCGCTGAAAAATTTGGTGACCATCGTGTGTTTAATACGGCCATACAGGAAGCTTATATAATTGGTTCTACAGTTGGATTATCAGCAGTTGGTTTAAAGCCGATTATTGAGGTTCAGTTCGCGGATTATATTTATCCGGGCCTCAACCAGCTCGTTACTGAAATTGCTAAATCGAATTATTTATCTGCAGGAAAGTTTCCCGTGTCCATGATACTGCGTGTGCCTACGGGTGCGTATGGTGGTGGTGGCCCGTATCACAGCGGCTGCGTGGAAACAACTTTGCTATCTGTTAAAGGAATTAAAGTTTGCTATCCTTCTAATGCGGCTGATATGAAAGGATTGATGAAAGCCGCTTATTACGATGGCAACCCGGTAGTAATGCTGGAACATAAAGGATTGTACTGGAGTAAAGTGCCCGGTACGGAAGATGCGAAATCAATAGAGCCCTCTAAAGATTATATTCTTCCCTTAGGTAAAGCAAATGTTCTTGTACATGCAACACCTGAAAATATAAAAAAAGGAAACTCTGTTTGCATCATTACTTATGGTATGGGCGTCTACTGGGCCAAAGCCGTTGCGCAGCAATTACCCGGACAAATTGAAATTGTTGATCTCCGTACTTTATTTCCCTTGGATGAAGAACTGGTTTTTGAAACGGTAAAAAAACACGGACGCTGTTTAGTGCTCACTGAAGAACAACAAAATAATTCTTTTGCTGAGGCACTCGCTTACCGCATTACTTATAATTGTTTTCAATTCTTAGATGGAAAAGTGGAAGTGATGGGAGCGTTAAACTTACCTGCGGTGCCAATCAACTTAAACTTAGAAGCCGCAATGCTGCCTACACCGGCGAAAGTTTTGGGAAGGATAAGGAAAATGATGGAGTACTGATTTTTTTTGGTACGAACTGTAGTTTTTCATAGCATCGTCCCTTGTGTCTCTCACTTGTACAGCATATCATTGTGGAGCAGGCCTCCGAATGTTATAAATTAAGCCGGTCTTCCATACTTATTTTCCTTTTCCGTCTTAATAACAAATAATTCACCGCCAGCATAAAAATCATCGGTAGAAATGTTACTGCGAAGAAAATAAAATATGAATTTGTTCTGAAAGGCTGGCCTGTTACAGGAACTAATATTCCATTCCCGGTTGGTCCGTCTGAAAAAATAAACATCTGCGTTAAGTTCCAGCCGAAGTGAATTCCTATAGGTATGTAAAGCGAAAATGTTTTTGCATAACCATAGGCTAATAATAATCCCATAGCCCCGGTTATAAAAAATACAATGATCATCTGCATAACATTTCCAATTATCCCAAAAGAGAACCAATGATAAATACCAAAGGCAATTGCTGAAATAATTATTCCTTTTGTCGTCCCTAATCTTTTAATTAAAATATATAGCAGCACTCCGCGAAAGATCAGCTCTTCGTATAAAACGGATACCATGTTCCACCTAAGACCTTCAAAGATCAAATTAAAGCTTAGCGCCGGATTTAATTGCCACGCTTGTTTTCCGGCATACATTTTCAAGATAAATGCAGTAGAACAAAAGAATGCAGTAACAACAAAAAAAACTAAGAAGCTTAACAGGCGATCTTTTGTTGGCCGAAATCCTAATACGGAAAGGTTTCTTTTTTCAAAAGCCCAGACAATTAACCAGGAGAGTGCAAGCTGGACGATTATTCCTAACATACTACAATTTAAGCTTAAGGAGGTTTACCCAACCCAAAAAGTAAAGTCTTGTAAATTATAATCGGGAAGGCTTTAGCAACAAGCTCAGGAAACTTTGGGTGCGGGTTTTAAAAACCGGATAATATTTTTCTCTATCGGAAATGCATAGATGTTTTTTTGACAGCGCCATTTTGCCACCTGTTGCAAAATAAATTTTGGCAGCGTGGGCCTGCTCCATGCCAACTGTTCATAAAATTTAAATCGTTCTATATGATTTACCTGGGCCGGTGTTAACCAATCGCTTTTGCCAGAATTCACGTAATCAAAATCACTCCATTGTTCAAGGCCATGCGGAAACTGGTATCCTTTTGCAGACAATTCATCTGCTATTTTATTGCCGGGGTAAGGTTTATAATAATAGATGCTCATCGAAAAATTGCCACTCATCTTTCTAAGCCGTTTCACTACCTCGAGCGTTTCTAAAACGCTTTCAGGACTTTCCCCCGGAAAACCAACTATCACACTAAAGATGATAGCGATATTATACTCAACACATTTTTTCGCGGTATCGAAAATATCTTCGAGCTTAATATCTTTCTGCATCCAGTCAAGCATTTGTTGCGTACCCGCCTCCATTCCAATCATGATCTTTTTTAAACCTGATCGTTTGCAGAGTTTCCATGTTTCATCATCCAGCCTCACTCCCTGGTCGGCTCTCATTGTGCCGAACCATGTGATTGGTAAATTGCGATTGATAAATTCACGGGCCACCTGCTGCACTCTTTTTTTATTGGTGAAAAAAGTTTCATCCTGGAAATGAACATGCGCAAATTGATATTTTTTCCAAAGCTCACCGATCTCTGCACCAATTCTCTCCGCAGAATAGCCATGCCATCCCCTGTTATACATTACCGGGTCGGCACAGAATGCACAGCGAAAGCGGCATCCCTGCGACGATATATAATCGATCTGGTTCTTACCGCTGAGTTTCATGTAACCTTTTACATCAAGAAGATCATAATTTAAACCAGGAAACGCATTAATATCAGTAAGATGACGTTCAGGGTTAGTTTTTATCGTTCCGTTTTCTTTATAACTAATTCCCTGTAATCCCAACAGGGATTGCTTATCCAATAAGCGCCGGAGCAATTCTTCAAAACTTGTTTCTCCCTGTCCTTTCACTACAATATCAACAGCGGGTTCTGCTAAGGTTTCAGCTGTAAATAACGATGGATGCCATCCACCCCAAACCAAAGGCAATTGAGGAAATTTATTTTTTACTGCTCTTGATATTAATAAGGCGTCTTTTATGGGCCCGCCGGTTAATACTGTTACTCCAAAGCAAATGGCGCCCTTTAAAGAAGAAAAGATTTTTTCTAAAGGATCTTTTTCCAGTCTGCCATCGATGATCACTACATTATACTTATCGCTATCCAGGTAAGAACCAATTGCAAGCAGTGCAAGGGGCATGGTATAAAACACTGCTTTCGGATTATATAAAACAACGGTAGGCTTAGGCATAATAATTAACCAATATAGTAAAAACGGAAGGTAACCTGTATTGGTTGTCTACTTGCTAAAGTAATGCTATAGGAAGGGCAGGTCCGGATCACGCCTTCAAATTCTTCAAACACTTCCTTATATCGATTCCCTTTCCTAAAACTCCCTGGAAGAGGTCGCCTTTTTTTGCTAATCGCTTCGGTAATGTCTTAATGGTAAATGCTTTGAGATCGAGGCCTTTTTTTACTTCTTTCCATTCCAGTGGTGTTGACGCAGTGGCACCGGGCTTAGGCCTTAAACTATAAACAGAAGCAATAGTTTGCCCCTGGTTATTTTGTAAATAATCGAGGTAAATTCTGTGAGCGCCTCTTTTCTTTAAATTCCTTTCGAGCGTAGTGAATTCCGGTAAAAGACCCTGCACATATTCTGATACGAGCAACGCAAATTCCTTCACTTCATCATAATCATATTTTTTTCCTGTGGGCACATATATATGCAAACCCGTAGAGCCCGAAGTTTTACAGTAACACTCCGCGCCTGCATGATCGAATACTTCTTTGTAAGCCAGTGCAGTTTCTATCACCTGCTCAAAAGTATTGTCATCTGAAGGATCGATATCAATAATAAAATAATCTGGGTTATCAGGTTTTTGAGTAGTGGAATGCCAGGGGTTTATCTCTATGCACCCAAGATTAGCCATATAAAGCAACGTTGCTTTATTGTTACAAACGATATACTCGATTGTTTTTTTTGATGAAGGCGAATAGAACGGAAAAGTTTTTACATACTCAGGTGTTTCGCTGCCGGCATCTTTATGATAAAAGCCTTTATCTTTTATACCATTTGGATTTCGTTTAAGCGATTGCGGCCTGTTCTTTAAATAAGGTAAAATATAATCGGCGATTGAATTATAGTAATCTATTACATCACCTTTGGTAATGCCATCGTCAGGAAAATATATTTTTTTATAATTAGTGATCTTTACTTTAGCTGTGCCGGCAGCCACGATCTTGTCTTTCGTACTTTGCTTCACGTCTTCGGGTTTCACTTCTTTCTTTTTATTTTCTTCGACCGACACTTCTTTAGCCGCTTTGTCTTTTCTTATTCCTAAAAAAACCGGGTGGCGCATCATTCCTTCATCAGTTTTCTCAGTGAATTTTAATTCGCATACATACACCGGCTTGACCCAGGTAACGGGCATATTGGTTTTTACTCTTTCTTTAAAAGGAGATTGATCTGTTTTGAGTGGCTGCAGCATATTATAAACTTCTTTCAACGTCTTTTCGTTGAAACCCGTCCCGGTATGGCCAACATATTTATATCCTTTGCCTTCTTTCACAGCGAGTACGAGTGCCCCGAAATTCTTTCTTCCTCCACCTGGTTCTGTATAACCAACAATTATGGCTTCATCAGTATGGTGATGTTTTATTTTCAGCCATTCATTCGTGCGTCTTCCGGGAGAATATAAGCTGCTGGCCTTTTTGGCCATGATGCCTTCTAAATTTTTTTTCTGTGCTATTTCGAAAAAATCTTTTCCAAATTCAAGTACATGATCTGAATACCGGATGACATCACTTTTTGGTAAAAGCGTTTTTAATATTTCTTTTCTTTCAATCAGTGGTTTACTGGTAAGGTCTTTTCCATCAACACTTAAAACATCGAAGACATAATAGGCGATGGGCATGTGCTGAAAATTGCTGTAGTGCTGCAGCATCTGGAAACTGGGTAATCCATTTTCATTTAATACAGCGATCTCGCCGTCTAGCACCATATTGGATTTTATCTTTTTCAATGCAGATACCACTACAGGATAATACTCGTTAAATGAGAGTCCGTTCCTTGAATACAGCCTTACCTCTTTTTTATTTATTTCAGCAACGGCTCTATAGCCATCCCACTTAATTTCGAATATCCATTCTTCATCATCGAATGCTTTGGTTGTTTCTTTGGCCAGCATGGGTGCAACAAATTTCTCCAGCTTCCTGCCTTTGCTGATCATGCTTCTCATACTATTTCGATTTCTTTTTTGCTGATGCGAGTGCTTTATTGATAGGCGAATTTTTTGGCGTATGTTTTTCGCTGTTATAATCTTCGTCTACCGCGTATTTATCGCGGTGCTTAATCAGCAGCCATGCATTATTTTCTGCATTTTTAAATTTCACCAAAGCGAATTCGCCTTTCAACTTTTTTCCTTTCAGAGTGAATTTTAAATTACCAGCCTTTAAACCATTCAGTAAATTCTTTTCTGCGATTTTAATATCAGATTGATCAAGATCGGTTACGGTTCCTGAATCCCAAACCTCAACTATTCCTGCACCATAATTTCCTTCGGGAATTACACCTTCAAAATCTTTATAACTATAAGGATGGTCCTCAACCATCATCGCTAATCTTTTATCCTGCGGATTTAAAGATGGCCCTTTTGGAACCGCCCAGCTTTTTAGCACACCCTGCATTTCGAGCCTGAAGTCATAATGCAACCGCGAAGCTTTGTGCCGCTGCACAACGAAGATCAGTGTCTTCTCCTTCTTTTTTACTTCACCTTTTGGTTCCGCTGTTTGTTTAAAATCCCGTTTCTTTTTATATGCCGTTAAACTCATGATGCTTTTTTACGTTTGGTTCCTAAGCTTGCTTTTAACTGCGCCATCAGGTCGTCTGAAGTTTTATGAACGACTTTCATATGTGAAACTTTTGGTTTAACGCCTTTAGCTTTCGCTTCTATTACACTCATCAGCTGGTCTGTATAGGTGTCCTTATATTCACTGATATCAAATTTTTCAGTAAGCTGGTCTATGAGGGTCATCGCCATTTTTAATTCCGCTGGTTTGATGGTTACTTTTTCCGGCAGCTTCAGATCTTTAGGGTCACGTATTTCCTGTGCGAACCTGATCCTGTTTAATTGTATTACATGTTCAGTAGGCCGGATAACGGTAAGATGCTCTTTGCTGCGCATCACAAAGGTTGCAATGCCCACTTTTCCTGCTTTCAATAATGCCTCACGCAAAAGTGCATAGGGCTTTTCTCCAGATTTATCAGGTTCCAGGTAATAGGGCATTTCATAAAAGATGACGTCAATATCTTTTTCATTCACGAATTGGGTGATCTCTATTAGCTTTGATTTTTTAGCGTTCGCCGCTTCAAAATCTTTATCATCGAGTATCACATATTTATCATCGATCTTATATCCTTTCACAATATTTTCCCAGGCTACTTCTTTACCCGTCTCTGCGTTCACCCGTTTGTACTTGATGTTAGAGTGATCTTTTTTGTCGAGCATGTCCAGGCTTAGTTCACTGCCCTGCGTTGCGCTGTACAGTTTAACCGGTATGTTTACCAGTCCGAAGCCGATTGCTCCTGTCCATAACGGTCTCATATTTTTTAGTTTTTATTTTGATCAATTTGATTCCAGTATTTTCATTAGCATTTTTTCTTCGGGCTTAAGATCGAAAGGTGTTTCCTGCTCATGTGTGATCTTCCAGTATTTCTCCAATGCCCTGTTGGTGTATAGATCCAGTACAACAGGATGCACATAATATTTTTTGCAAACGGTTCTTGTGTTTCCCAGGTGCTGCGCTACATAATCCAATACTTCAACAATCCTTTTTTTGGTTTCGCCGGCAGTTTCACAACAACCTATTTCTTTTAATTTCATGAGTGCTTGTACGGTACCAATCCATGTTCTGAAATCTTTAGCGGTAAAATCCCCGTTGCTGATTGTTTTGATATAATCATTTACCATACCGGAATCGATACTTTTTCTTTCGCCTGATTCAGTATAATACTGGAACAATTCTTTGCCGGGTATATCCCTGCATTGCTTAATGATATAAGACAGTTTGCGGCTCTTCAATTCTATGTTATGATAAATTCCTTTTTTCCCTTTAAAACAGAAATCAACTTTACTGCCATTGATTTGTACATGCTTATCTTTTAAAGTAGTGAGGCCAAATGAGCCATAGAGTTTTTCATAAGCGCTGTTACCAATCCGGATCGTTGTTTCTTCCATGATCATAATAACCGCAGCCAACACTTTTTCCAGGGGTAATCCCGGCAATGAAATATGTTTTTGTAATTGTTCCCTTATTGCAGGAAGTGCTTTACCAAAAGAATAGAGGTGAAAGAATTTAGTTTGATTCCTGAATTGGTTCCACAGCGGATGGTATTTATATTGTTTCCTGTTTAACGCATCGATCCCGGTCGCTTGTAAATGACCGTGGGCCTCTTTACAGATCCATACATTTTGCCAGGCTGGTGGAATAACGAGACTCTTTATTCTTTTTAAAATATTTTCGTCTGTAACTAATTTGTCTTTGAAGAAATAATCGAAACTGTTATCCTTCTTTTTAATTCTTGTAATGCCTTCTTCTTTATCAGTTACATAAATCAATTGTATTGCCGCCGCAGTTTTTGCCGGACTCTTCACTAAGCTCCCAAGCTTTTTTTTCGATATTTTTATCGGTAATTCCAGTTCCATACTTATAACCCTATGAGATACAGCATTAAATACCGTGCCTGAATAATGTATTTAGTTTTGGCTAAGTTGTTAGCCATTTTGGCATTGTAATAAATAATAGGATCATTTTATTGTATATTGATTTTGAAATGATTAGAAGTGTTCCCTCACTAAAGTTGTGCCCGCCTGCTATAATATTTTGCAGCCTGCTTTTTTTTACCAATGCAGCATTGTCCCAGCAAAAAGATACAGTTACAAATGAGTTGCAGCAGGTAATTATCAAAGCATACCAGCAAAATGTAAGATTGATGGATATGCCCGCAGCTATTGGCTACGCCTCACCTTCGTTAATTAACAGGTTTAATAATACAGGTATTCTTCCTGCTTTAAATACATTGCCCGGCATTCAGATGGAAGAGCGTTCTCCATCAAGTTACCGGTTGAATATCCGAAGCAGTTCTTTGCGCTCACCTTTCGGAGTAAGAAATATTAAGATCTATTATAATGATGTTCCGATAACGGACCCCGGCGGTAATACGTATCTAAACCAGTTGGGATTTTACAACTTTCACTCAGTTGAAATTATCAAGGGACCTGGAAGTAGTTTGTACGGAGCAGGTAACGGAGGCGCTATGCTGATCAATAGTTTTGCAACAAACGATTCTGTAAAGCTGAGTGTAGATGCTGAAGCAGGGAGTAATGGATTGCAGAACTATCATGCTGGCTTTCGAACACAGGGAAAGAGGAGTTTGAATGAAATACATTTTCAGCACCAGTCTGCCGAAGGGTACCGCTGGAATTCATCTTCACGTCATGATATTTTTTCATGGCACTCGCAAATAAATACAAGTAACCGTAATGAAATTTCAGGCGATTTTATTTACAGCGATCTCTATTACCAGACACCGGGCGGGTTAACGCTAACCGAATTTCGTAACGATCCGAAAAGTGCAAGGCCACGAGTTGGTGCCACACAGGGGGCCGAAGAAGCAAAGGCCGCGATCTTTCAAAAAAATATCCTGGCTGCTATAAAAGATCGTTACAGGATTAGCGAACATTTTGATGCGATGCTGGTTAGCTATTATGCCTTTACTCATTTACGAAACCCGGCTATTCGAAATTTTGGTGATGGAAGAGAACCTCATGCAGGAGGAAGAGTGATGATGGATTATCACAGGGAGTTGAAAAAAGTAGTTTTCAAATGGCAGTCAGGGGCAGAATACCAGCGGGGTAATTTCGAAGAAAATTCCTATCAAAATAAAAAAGGGAAAAGAGATAGCTTGTTGTCGTGTGATAAAATTCGCACCCGCCAATATTTTTTATTCTCACAATTAACTGCTGCTTGTTCTGACTGGATAATGACCGGCGGTATCAGCCTTAGTAATCAGAAATTAAATATTAACCGGGTATTCCCTTCATCCAATCATTATCGCCGTTCATTTAAAGACCAGCTCTCCCCGAGAATAGCATTGCTGAAGAAGTTAGGCGATGATGTATCTGTTTATATAAATTATGCTAAAGGATTTTCCCCGCCTGCTGTTACGGAGGTATTACCAACAGGAAGTGCATTAAATACTGAACTGCAACCAGAACTGGGGAATAATTATGAAACCGGGGTAAGATTTAGTTTGTTTAGAGATCATTTGTTTGCTGACGCCAGTGTTTTTCATTTTAAGTTGAACAATACAATTGTGCAAAGAAGAGATGCCGCAGGTGGAGATTTTTATGTGAATGCGGGTTCAACAAAACAAGCAGGGGCCGAGATGAGCATGCAGTATAAATTTAATTTATCAACGCATTCAAACGATAATATATTTTGGATCAGTGGGAGCTTATATGATTTTAGGTATAACAGTTTTAAGCAGCTTAACAACGATTACAGCGGCAACGATCTTCCCGGAATTGCAAAAAATAAATTAGCCACTGGTTGCAATTTAAAATTGGATAATTTGTCTGCAGCCTTCACATATAATTACACAGGAAAATTTTATCTGGAAGATGCAAATAAAAATATTACAGACCCGGTGCATTTGCTTTCAATAAAACTGTCTCATTCTTTTAAAGCCGGTAACCAAATAAAAATTAATCTTTTTGCCGGCGCCGATAATTTACTTAGTGAATCCTACAGTGCCGGGTATGATATTAATGCCGCAGCCGGGAGGTATTATAACGCTGCTGCCGGACGCAACTTTTACGGAGGTGTAAGTTTTCAATTATTCTGATTAGTAAATGCCAGGAAAAAGTTTTTTTACTTTGGATGAATAGGCTCTGTAATCTTCCCCAAATTCTTTATTCAGTTTCTTTTCCTCATATTCTATTCCTATCATAACATAGATGGTTACCGCCGTGATTGCAATGAGATTAGAAATGCTTGGAAAGAAAAGAAACAATCCGTAGATAAAAATCAATGTTCCGAAATAAAGAGGGTGCCTTACAAATTTATTGGGCCCGGTGATGATCAGTGTTTTATTATTCTCAATTTTTTTTAACCCGCTCAGCACCGGAAAATATTGATAGATACAATAACACATAATTGTTCCACCGACAGTTAAAATAATACCCGCGACAATTTTAACCACCTGGGAAGAGGTAAGCAAATATTCACTTGTAAAACTATACTGGTACCAGAGTAAGATACCAAGATTTACAAAAGCGAAAATGTTATACAGCAACCTGTAATGAGGAAATAGTTTTGGAGCGCAATTCTTTACAAAATCCTTTAAACCCGGTAGTGCAAGAACGCTGTGTAAAAGGCAGAACACAAGCCATAAAAGAATTAAAACGAGGTAATGGAACATTTTATAACTATTTCAATTTGCTATGTTTACCTTGAAGTAATATAGATAAAATTCAACTCATCTTTGCTTCACCGATCTACCATACAACTCCTCAGGTTTCATTTTTCATTTTTTTTATTGCCTGTTTATCTTTTCGCTTTAAGCGGTCTTGAAAACATAGACAAAAACAAAGCCGTGCTGGTTTTTATTATCCTGCATTTGCTGGTTTATCCTTCCAGCAACGGGTATAACAGTTATATGGATAGAGATACCGAAAGCATAGGCGGTTTAAAAAAGCCGATGCAACCTACACGGCAATTATTCGTTCTCACAGTTATCATGGATATTATCGCAATGCTATTATCGATTTGGGTAAGTTGGGTAACAACTGTTGCCTGCTTTGTTTACATCCTGTTTTCAAGGATGTACAGTTATCGGGGTATCAGGTTGAAGCAGTTTCCTTTCTTAGGATACCTGACTGTTATTTTAAACCAGGGCGGACTTATTTACTGGATGGTTTATAATGCCGCTAACAGTTCGAACCAGTTAATATTTCCGTGGATCAATATGCTGGCTGCTATTTTTCTCATCGGGGGCTTTTATCCCATTACCCAGGTATACCAGCACGCCGCAGATAGAAAAGACGGCGTTACAACTATTAGTATGAAACTGGGGAAGAGAGGAACATTTTTATTTTCCGGGTTAATATATGCTGTTGCCTTCAGCTTACTGTTCATATCATATAATAGTGCAGGCAGATTCACGGATTTTATATACCTGCAAATATTTATGGCACCGGTTATCATTTATTTTTTATGGTGGACTCTTAAGGTTTGGAAAGATGAGTCGGTTGTAAATTTTAAATATACCATGCGAATGAACCTGCTGGCGTCTTTCTGCACGAATATTGCTTTTATAACTTTACTGATATTACATTCATTTTGACCCGCATCATAAATATTGCCACCGCATTACCTCAACATTGCCACCAGCAATCTGATATTTTGCAATTCATGCAGAGAGCTTATCACCTGGATGAAACTGATAAACGCAAACTGGTTTTTTTATATAAACACAGCGGAATAGAAAGAAGATATTCTGTGCTGGATGATTTTAGTAAACAGGATGGATGGTCGTTTATCCCCTCAGAAAAGAATGATGCTTTTCCTTCAATGGAAAAAAGAATGGATCTCTACAATGCTTATGCACCTTCATTATCTCTTTCGGCAATTGAAAATTGTATTGATGGGATTATCGATGCCAAAGAAATCACTCATTTGATAACTGTAAGTTGTACTGGAATGAGCGCCCCGGGATTGGACCTTCTACTTGCTGAAAAGCTCGGCTTGCCTCCTAATATATTCCGGACCTCTATCAATTTTATGGGTTGCTATGCAGCCATACATGGTTTAAAATTCGCTAAATTAATTTGCGACAGTACACCCAATGCTAATGTCTTAATTGTAGCTACTGAACTTTGCACTTTACATTTCCAAAAAGAATATAACATTGATAATGCTGCGAGTAGCTTATTGTTTGGTGACGGAAGCGCTGCTGTACTGGTATCTAATAAAATTAAATCTCAACGCTCTGTTGAACTTCACTCTTTTTATTCGCAGGTAAGTTATGAAGGCAAAGCCGATATGGCCTGGGAACTTAGCAGCCAGGGATTTAAAATGAAACTCAGTAGTTATGTTCCGGATCTGATTGAAAAAGATATTATCCAGCTAATTGAAAAAGCCGCTGTGGATGCGGGTATAAAATCGGAAAGCATCAATTACTGGTGCCTTCATCCTGGCGGAAGAAAAATTCTCGATAACATACAGTCACAGTTAGAGTTGCCTGATGAAGCACTTTCTTTCTCGAGAAAAGTATTAAAGGAATATGGTAATATGTCTTCTCCTTCGGTCTTATTTGTTTTGAAAGAAATGCTGCAGCAGATTCAGAAAGACGATGTTGTTTTTGGTGCGGCATTCGGACCCGGACTTACAATGGAAACTTTTATTGCCAAAGGATGAACTTATCAGTAAGATCATATCAACCTGAATTACTGGATAATGATCAAATACCTTTTGATGATATAAAGCAGAACATGCATGAGCTTAATATAATTAATACCCAAATGGGCGGACATTCAATATCTATTACAGGATTAAAAGCTTTTATTGATAGTAGTAATATTTCAGTTTGTGAAATCGGATGTGGTGGCGGTGATAATCTCATGGTTTTGAAACACTGGTGTGATAAAAAAAAGGTTCACCTTACTTCTACGGGAATTGATATTAAAAAGGAATGTATAAATGTAGCTGAATCAAGAAAAATAAAAAATGCAAACTGGATCGTTAGCGACAACCGGAATGTGCAATTCGAAAAAAAAACCGAAGTAATATTTTCCAGCCTTTTCTGTCATCATTTCACTGATGATGAATTAGTGTTGCAGTTAAAATGGATGAAGGATAATTCAATTAAGGGTTTTTTTATTAATGACCTTCACCGCCATCCTTTAGCTTATTTTTTAATTAAAATTATTACATCTCTTTTCTCTTCTTCCTACCTCGTAAAGAATGACGCACCGTTAAGTGTGGCCAGGGGATTTAAAAAGAAAGAGTGGGTGCACCTGTTAGATAAAGCAGGGATCAGGAATTATACAATTCAATGGAAATGGGCATTCAGGTATCTTATCATTTTCAGGCATGGAGAGTAACAACTACGATATTGCAATCATCGGTGGCGGACTAGCGGGATTATCATCTGCAATTCTTGCTGCAAGAGAAGGATTTAAAGTTGTTGTGTTTGAAAAAGGTGAGTACCCCGAACATAAAGTTTGTGGAGAATATATCAGTAATGAAAGCCGAAGTTTCCTGCAGCGGCTGGGATTGCGTTTTGATGAACCGGTTTTACCTGTTATTAACCAGCTTAACATTTCTGATACGAGTGGAAAGCTTTATTGTTTTTCGCTTCCGCTCGGCGGTTTTGGTATCAGCCGTTATTTGCTGGATGAAAGGCTCTGTCAACTTGCTGAACAGGCTGGTGCCGTAGTAATGACAAATACTAAAGTGGATAACGTAGAATTTAAAACAGGAAAATTTACTGTTGGGTATAATACTCAAACCATCACCTCCACCGTAGTAATTGGCGCTTTCGGAAAACGAAGTAATCTTGATCTCCGGTGGAACCGGGAATTTGCAATAAACAAACCCGGAAGACTCAATAATTATGTGGGTGTAAAATATCATATAAGGTATCCGCATGCAGAAAATGTTATCGCACTCCATAATTTTAAAGATGGTTATTGCGGTATATCAAAAGTTGAAAATGACATTAGTTGCTTGTGTTATCTCACCAAATCTTCTAATCTCGTAAACAGTAATAATTCTATTCAGCAAATGGAACAAATTGTTTTATCACTTAACCCTTTCTTAAAAGGTATTTTTAATAATGCACAATTTATCTTTTCGCCACCGGTAGCTATTTCGCAAATTAGTTTTGCGCAAAAGTCCCAGGTAGAGGATCATGTTTTGTTAACCGGCGACTCAGCTAGTATGATCTCTCCTTTATGTGGTAATGGTATGAGTATGGCATTGCATTCAGCAAAGATTGCCTTTGAAACTGTTGCGCCTTTTTTGCGAAATAATACCAGCAGGGATGAAATGGAAAAAACTTATGTAAAAAACTGGGGGAGGCAATTTAAAATGCGGTTAGCGACGGGGAGGGTTGTTCAGTCATTTTTTGGAAATGAAAAGAGAACTTCTTTTTTCTTATCGGCTATGAATAAAGCTCCGTTTGTAGCAAAAAAAGTTATTGCGGCTACACATGGAAAACCATTTTAACTCATAACGATTGCTAATGCTCGTAGAATTGTAGTTTTTGCCTTACTGTTAGCAACTCTCTGTGCAATTCATTCATTCTTTGCAGTAAATGCGCAATAGCCGCTATCCCTTCACTGTTTATTTCCAATTCTGTGTGCAGCCTCACCAGCTTCTCAAGTTCTTTCAATTGTTCTGATTGAATAAAGTGTTGTTGTTCTACTCTTTTTATTTCTATGATCCCCGCATCTTCCAGGCTTGTAATAAATGCCCAGGATACCTGGTGGTAACTACAAAAATCATCTGCTGGTATCAGTTCATTCTCTTCCATAGTTATTTATTGAGATTGGCAAGTTGCCTGAATAAATTTTTTTCTTCTTCACTTAAGCCCGTTGGTAATTTAATGTTGTAGGTAATAAATAAGTCACCATACTTTCCTTCTTCTTTATATACCGGGAATCCTTTTCCCTTTAATCTTGTCTTTGTACCGTTTAGGGTTTCAGGAGGAATTTTTAGTTTGATCTTTCCTCCCAGTGTATCTATAGTTACTTCACCACCAAGGATTGCAGTATATAAAGGTACATCAACAGTCATTGAAAGATCATTCCCGGTGCGATTTAAATTCGTATCATTATCCATAACAAACTTAATATAGAGATCTCCATTTGGCCCGCCATTAATGCCCGGGCCACCATAGCCTTTTAATTTAATAACCTGTCCACCTTCAATACCGGCAGGAATTGTTATCCGGATATTATTTCCATTTACAGTAATTATTTCCTTCCTCGTTGTATAGGCGTCGCTTAGTTTTTGTTTAAGCTCTGCATTATAGTCTTCACCGCGATACCGCACATTAGTTTTTTGCTGACGTGATGAATGACGCTGTCCAAAAAGTTGCTCAAAAAAATCGGAGAAATCGCCACCTTCATTATTGAAACCAGAAAAGCCACTATAATCTTCTGCGGATGGCCGGCCGGCGCTGCGTTGGTGCTGTGCCTGTTCAAACTGGTCAGCATGCTTCCAGTTTTCACCATACTGGTCATATTTTTTTCTTTTTTCAGCATCACTTAAAACTTCGTTCGCTTCATTTATCTGCTGAAACTTTTTGTGTGCTTCTGTATCGTTGGGATTTAAATCAGGATGAAACTTACGGGCTAGTTTCCGGTAAGCTTTTTTTATATCATCGGAAGTAGCGTCTTTGCTTAAGCCAAGTATTTTATAGTAATCTATAAAGTTTGCCATACAGCAAATTTAAGAAAAATTAGGAACGACTAAATTTGAACAAGCATGGCATTATAAAGCAGGATATCATTTTCCCCTGATAGTTCTTGCTTTGGCTACCGAGCCTTTACCGAATTTATTTTTTACTTCATCTATAGCTTTATAGAGGTTATCTTTCTTTTTGCCATTATCAAATAAACTTCCCTGCACGGCGTGGTTGGTTAGTTCACTTAACCTAACACCAAGCAGCCTCACCAACATTCCTTTACGATATAATTTTTGAAAAAGATCTTTTGCAGCGTGTATCAATTCATCATCACGCAGGGTGTAATTGATGGCTGTTTGTTTTGAGGTTGTTTCAAAATCAGGATAACGGATCTTTACTGTAATGCATCCTGCCAGTTTTTCTTCCTGCCGCAACTCATATGCAACACGTTCAGTCATTCTAACCAATTCACTCAATATAAATTCTGTATCCGCTGTGTTTTCGTGGAAAGTGTTTTCTGTTGAAATTGATTTCGACTCATGATATTCATGTACGTCGCTATGATGAATTCCCTGTGCCTTATACCATAGATCAGCGCCATATTTTCCAACAACACTTTCTAATTGTTCCCTTGAATGTTTTAAGATATCGCCAATGGTAATAATATCCATGCTTTTTAATACTTCCTGTGTTTGTGCGCCTACGCCGGGTATCTTACCAACATTAAGAGGCGCAAGGAATTCCTGTTCGCGACGAGGCTGAACAAAAATGTAACCATTTGGCTTGGCTTCATCAGTTGCTATTTTAGCCACCATTTTATTAGACGCTAATGCAAATGAAATAGGAAGTTTTGTTTTATCAATGATCTCCTGCCTCAGATCTATCGTCCATTGAAATACATCAAAAAATTTATCCATCCCTGTAAGGTCAAGATAAAATTCATCGATAGAAGCTTTCTCAAATTTTGGTGCTTTCTCAGCAATTATCTCGGTTACCATTCGACTGTAACGGCTGTATTCTCCCCGTGTTCCTTTTACAACGATTGCATGCGGACAAAGCTTCATCGCTTTATTCATGGGCATAGCGCTATGAATTCCAAATTTTCTTGCGGCGTAACTGCATGCGGCGACTACGCCACGCTCACGGCTTCCGCCTACAAGAACGGGTTTGCCCGCAAGTGAAGGATCATTCAAAACTTCCACACTTACAAAGAATGAATCAAGATCAAAATGGGCTATATAACGCTGGGGAGAGGACACGGTGCAAATTAATAAATCCCGCTGAGTGATGAGTAATGAGTAATGAGAGATGAAATCGTGAATTGTGAATGCTGAATATTGATCTGCTGTACAAGAGTGCGATCCCGCAGTTAGCGGGACAGGCTGCCTATACAGTTGAAAAAAGTTATGCTGCCCGGACAATAAAATAATTAATGGTTAAGTCACTGCTTATCACTCATTATTGTATTCTTTCTTCCAGGCATACCATCCAAAAATGGCAAGTCCCGCTGCGATTGGGGTGAAGACAGCAATAATAATAATCCAGGGAATTGGTTTGCTGATATCAGTTTTTCCACCGGATTCGATATTGTGAACGGCGCTGGTAATAAGAATAACAATCGCTGCAACAGCAATAAGAATACAAAGCAAACCTGTAATGCGCCTGGTGTGATTCATGATTAATCAGTTACTTGTTTATCAATTTTATTGGGCAGGAAAAATACCCCTATCACAAAACACAAAGAAGCGACACCAATAGGATACCATAATCCCGACAGATGATTTGTTCCGGGGATCGTCGTAATTAATGTGGCGATAAAAGGGACGAGTCCGCCAAAAACACCATTACCGATGTGGTATGGTAATGACATAGAAGTGTATCGTATGCGTGTTGGAAAAAGCTCGACAAGGAATGCTGCAATTGGCCCGTAAACCATTGTAACAAATAACACCATCAATGCTACAAGCCCAACCATTTTCCATTTGCCTGAATCATTTAATACAATTTGTTTTGTTATAACATCAGGAGTGCCGGTTTTTTGTTTCGTTGTAATTTTTGAGCTGCTGCCATCTGCAAAATTGGCTGTCATTACCCGTGTAAGAACAACGGTTCCGTCTTTATCTTTCATCTCGCTGTTTTTAGTTTCAGTAGCAATTGCTGCTAAACCGGTTCTGTCAGCGATTTTAAATAGCTGGTTAAAGATGGGGCGGTATAATAATATTCCCAGCAGCATTCCAGCGAGCATAATATGTTTTCGTCCCCATTTATCAGACAAACTTCCGAAGACAACAAAGAAAGGAGTGGCTATTAATAATGCAATCAGGATAATGGTATTTGCCTGTTCATATTCAATATTACATTTCGTAAGAATAAAACTTTGTGCATAGAACTGTCCTGTATACCAGATAACACCCTGGCCCATGGTTGCGCCGAATAATGCGAGCAGCACCATTTTAAAATTCAGCTTATGCCCGAAACTTTCTTTCAATGGATTTTTAGAAGTATTTCCTTCTTTCTTCAATTTAGCGAACAAAGGAGATTCACTCATTTTCATCCTGATGATAATAGAAACGATCACCAAAACAATTGATAAAAGAAAAGGATAGCGCCAGCCATTGCCATTTGTAAATTCTTCAACCCCAACAATTCGCCTGATACTTAGTATAACGCCCAGAGAAATAAATAATCCAAGAGTTGCGGTTGTTTGTATCCAGCTTGTAAAATAACCTCTCCTGTGTGCCGGGGAATGTTCGGCTACATAGGTTGCTGCGCCGCCATACTCTCCACCAAGAGCGAGACCCTGTAATAATCTTAATAATAAAACAAGAAAGGGCGCCCATCCACCGATCGTTGCATACGACGGGATACAACCAATTAGAAAAGTAGAGCTGCCCATCAATACCAGGGTTAATAAAAAAGTATATTTTCTGCCGATGATGTCGCCTAGTCTTCCAAACACCAATGCTCCGAAAGGCCTTACGATAAATCCGGCTGCAAAAGTTGCCAATGTAGAAAGTAAAGCTGTAGTGGGGTTTCCCGAAGGGAAAAATTTTACTGCAATAATTGTAGAGAGGCTGCCAAAAATGTAGAAGTCGTACCACTCAATTAATGTTCCTACAGAAGAAGCGGTAATGATACTCCATATTCCTTTGGGTGATGGCATGTTAAGCAGTTGGTTGTAGTAACAAGATAATAAATAATGAGAAATGAGTAATGAGAAAGAGGGGAAGTCCTGTAGAAGGAACTACTCATTATTCATTACTCATCACTCATTCATAAATATCCAGCAACCCATCCGGCAATGTAACATGGACTTCCTTTTTCTTCCGGTCAATTTTATCCAACGTTTCTGCATGCACCGGAATGTAGGCTTCCTTCTCTTTATAGTTGATGCGGAGTAAGACCTGGTGAGGCTGCTCGATAACTTCTTCAATTATACCTATCAGTTCATCTTCATTAAAAATAGAAAAACCGATGAGCCCGATGGGAGCATTCTTATCTGCAAGAAGATTAAAATCTTCAACAGTTAACCAGGCATTTTTAGCTAGTATTTTTCTTGTGGCCTCTTTACTATTTATTCCTTCCAGCTTTACAGAAATTTCTTCCGTGTCTTTCGCCTTTGATGATTCAATAAAGAAGGGGAGATGAGAACCTTTCAGTTCTTCGACAAACAACACCTGTGTTTTTTTAAGATCCGTTTTTTTACCAAGACTATGTTTTAAAATGATCTCACCTTTTAAACCGAAGCTGGCTACAATTTTTCCTATGTGAATGTAATCGGGCATGGGTGCAAATTAATCAATACAGGTTTACCACATAGGCGCATAGAAACATAGAAGAAAATACAAAGTAGAATCTTACAAAGGCCTTACTGTATTTAATACTTGCTTTGCTGATAAAAGATATATGGATGAAAGGATTGCGACGCAAGAAAGACCCCATGAAAAACTGCAGCTGGTATTCAATTTTTTCTATGTGTCTATGTTCCTATGTGGTAAAACCATAAAAAATCCCGCTACAAAAATGCAGCGGGACCATTATAAGGAATTATGCTGAGATTAAGCTTCAGCAGGAGTAGCTTCTCCACCTTCCTGTTTTTCCTCAACCCTTCTTACGGCAGGTTGCGGGCGGCGACTACGCACTTGTCTCTTATGGTCATCATTACGCTGACGCATAGTTACTTCATGCTCTTCGTGCCATTTTTGAAACTTAACCATTGCGGTAGCTTCATCAAATAAACCCAGTTTTACACCTCTCAGCAAATGCTTGAGGAACAATACACCTTTGAAAGAAAGGATACGACGCACGGTATCAGTGGGCTCGGCCCCTTTGTGCAGCCATTCCAAGGCTTTCTGGCGATCTAACTGGATTGTTGCTGGTACTGTCAACGGATTGTAAGTACCGATTTTCTGGATGAATTTACCATCCCTGGGTGCACGGGCGTCGGCTACTACTATAAAGTAGAAAGGCCTCTTTTTGCTGCCGTGCCTTTGAAGGCGCATTTTTACTGCCATCTTAAATAGAAATTTAAAGGCTTAAGAAATTTGGTTAACTAATAATGGACGACGAAGGTAAAAAAATCAATTAAATGAACAAGTTTAATTCTTGTTAACAGTAACCGGGGCAGGGCTTTTGCTACAAAAATGTACAGAAAACAGTCATGAATCCGGAGATTCTGTTTGGGCTCTTTTGCAAGTAAATTCTTACAGATGCCATCGCATATTCTATATGACCATAAAAAACCAATTATTTACACATGAAACATCGTTTGCAATTGATTGCCTGGTTGGGTGCAGGCGTATGTATTACATTTTTTTTGATTTCCCAGTTTGCTTTTACCAACGAAAAGCAAAATGGAGGAGCGCATAACCATTCAAATAGGCAAACGGCCGTTCAGTGGACCGTTCCTGATGTGCCGGAAACTATGGATTTTGCCGGAAAAAGTTCCATTAGAAAGGTGGGATACGAAAGAGCGCTTTGAAAGGGAATACATCTATAACTATTATGCTCCGGGGCCAATGATCTATGTGATCAAACTTTCGCATCGCTATTTTCCCATGATAGAAGAAAGATTGAAAGCTAATGGTGTTCCTGAAGATTTTAAATACCTGTGTATCGCTGAAAGTAATTTACAGAATGCGACATCTTCCGCAGGTGCGGTTGGCTTCTGGCAATTTATGAAAGGAACGGCTGCTGGTTATATGGAAGTGAATGATAATGTTGATGAGCGTTACTATATTCAAAAAGCAACAGATGCGGCTTGTGTTTATTTAAAAACCGCTCACGAAAAATTTGGATCGTGGACTGCAGCTGCAGCGTCGTATAACTGCGGCATGGGCGGATATAATAAACAGGCAACGTCGCAGGGTACCAATAATTTTTATGACCTCGTTCTGCCTGATGAAACCAGTAAATATATTTTCCGCATCCTCACTTTTAAAGAATTAATTGGCAACGCAGGAAAAAACGGATTTAAAGTAGATGATGAAGATGTCTACAAACCGGTTCCTTACAGAAGTGTAACAATTAGTCAGAGCATTCCTGATCTTATTCAGTTCGCAAAAAATAATGGAACAACTTATTATATGCTGAGGCAAATGAATCCCTGGTTAAGAGGGAAATCTTTGCCGGTGAAGGGGAAGAGTTATGAAGTGAAGTTGCCTAGATAATTAGCAAATTAGCTAATTTGCTAATTAGTGCTAATCAACTAATTTGCTAATTACTTCCTCATTCCCTTCAACGCACCCATTCCCCCCATTCCCATTGGCATTTTATTCATGGATTTCATCATCTCCCGCATTTGTTCAAACTGTTTCATAAATGCGTTCACTTCACTAATGTCTTTTCCTGCGCCTTTTGCAATGCGAAGTCTTCGGCTTGGATTAATAACATCGGGGTTAGATCTTTCAAAAGGGGTCATTGATTTAATGATCGCTTCAACACCTTTAAATGCGTCGTCGCTGATATCAATATCTTTTACGGCTTTTCCTATGCCGGGTATCATTCCCATCAGATCTTTCAGGCTACCCATTTTTTTGATCTGTTGTAACTGATCTAAAAAATCCTGGAAGTCAAATTGGTTACGGCGGATTTTCTTCTCTAATTTTTTCGCTTCAACTTCATCAAACTGCGCCTGCGCTTTTTCAACGAGTGATGTAATATCACCCATACCCAAAATACGCTGTGCCATACGATCTGGATAGAAGACATCAAGCGTATCCATCTTCTCGCCACTGCTAACAAATTTGATCGGCTTCTGAACGGTGTATTTAATTGATAAAGCAGCACCGCCTCTTGTATCACCATCTAGTTTTGTCAGCACAACACCACTAAAATCAAGGCGGTCGTTAAATGCTTTTGCCGTGTTAACAGCATCTTGTCCCGTCATTGAATCAACAACAAATAATATTTCTGTGGGCTCAACTGCTTTTTTAATATTTGCTACTTCAGTCATCATCACTTCATCCACTGCTAAACGACCAGCGGTATCTATGATGACAACATTTTTATTTTTTGCTTTTGCTTCTTTTATCGCGTTACGAGCAATATCAACAGCATCTTTATTTTCTCTTTCGCTATAAACTTCAACATTTATTTGTCCACCCAGAACCATTAACTGGTCAATCGCAGCAGGACGATAAATATCGGCCGCAACAAGCAATGGAGATTTTCCTTTACTCTTTAAATAATTTGCCAGCTTACCGCTGAAAGTTGTTTTACCACTGCCCTGCAAACCTGCAATTAATATCACCGCCGGGTTTCCTGTGATGCTAAAATCTGCTGCTTCACCGCCCATCAGTTCAGTCAATTGGTCCTGGACAATTTTTACCATTAACTGGCCCGGGTTAATTGCGTTCAGCACCTTTTCACCCATCGCTTTTTCCCTCACCACATCGGTAAATTCTTTGGCGATCTTATAGTTCACATCAGCGTCAACCAAAGCCCGCCGAATATCCTTTACTGTATTGGCAACGTTCAGTTCGGTGATGCGGGCCTCACCTTTTAAATTCTTAAAGGCACTTTCAAGCCGCTCGGTTAGATTATTAAACATAGAATTTCTTCAAAGCCATAGTGAGCGTCATTGCCCACTTATGCGGCTGCAAATATACGAAGGGGAAAGATTTTTGAGCCCGGCATTTGCTTTTCATAGCATCGTCCCTTGCGTCGCCACCATTGATCTGTAGCGCCGTGAGCATCAGCGTAATTCAAAATTCAAAAGTAAAAATTCAAAAAATAGCGCTCTCTTTTGACTTTTTACTTTTGAATTTGTATGTCATTAACATTTTACAATTCGAGACTTGGCGTATTTTTATTATTCAAATCCCGGATATGAAAAAAATCCTATTTATACTTTTCACCTTTTTTTCCATAACAAGTTTTGCTCAAACAGACGACTTGCCTGCCTATAAAAAACAGCCCGGAGTTCCCCAGTTTATGATCCTCCAAACAGACAGCACCTGGTTTACAACGTCAAGTCTGCCGAAAAATAAACCGGTTATCATCACCTATTTCAGTCCAGAATGCGGCCACTGCCAGCTAGAAGCGCAGGAGCTGGCCAAACATATGGATGATTTGAAAAATGTAAACTTCGTCTGGGCCAGCTATTTTACTCCTGCTGAGATTAAGGAATTTATGACCAAATACGAAATGAAGGATTTTAAAAATGTTCATTTTGGTCGTGACGTAAAATATTATTTACCGGTATTTTACGATCTTAAGTTCACCCCTTTCACTGCTGTTTATGATAAACAGGGTAAGCTTATTAAAACTTATGAAACGGGTATTGATTTTAAAGAGCTGAGTGAGTTGTTGAAATGAGTAATGAGGAGGATTCGAATGGAAGAGTTGCAGGGCTAAAGCCCGACCATACTAAAGATATAACGACAGCAATTCCCGGGCTTTAGCCCTGATTTCCTTTAATACTAAACACACTCATTATTCATTACTCATTACTCATCTCTCATTACCTTTGCGCCGTTATTAATTCAATTACCGATAAACATTTGTCATGAAAGTTACCGTAGTAGGAGCAGGCGCAGTAGGTGCAACCTGTGCCGATAATATTGCCCGTGCATCGCTTTGTACAGAACTGGTTCTCCTGGATATTAAAGAAGGTATTGCTGAAGGAAAAGCGCTGGATATGATGCAGACCGCAGCTCTTCTTGGATTTGAAACAAAAATAACCGGCAGCACCAACGATTATGCAAAGACTGCAGGTTCTGATGTTGTGGTAATTACATCCGGGCTTCCACGCAAACCAGGAATGACCCGCGAAGAATTGATCGGCACCAATGCGAATATTGTAAAAAGTGTAACTGAAAATATTTTAAAACATTCTCCAAACGCTATTATCATCGTTATCTCAAATCCTATGGATACGATGACTTATTTAACGCTCACCACCAGCGGTGTTGATAAGCATAAGATCATTGGCATGGGTGGTATTCTTGACAGCGCAAGGTTTAAATGTTACCTGAGCCAGGCGTTGAGTTGCTCTCCAAACGATCTGAACGCTACAGTAATTGGTGGTCATGGTGACACCACAATGATTCCGTTGATCCGTTATGCAACATGGAACAGTGCACCTGTCACCAATTTTTTAAGTGCAGAACAGCAAAAACAAATCGTTGCAGATACAATGGTGGGCGGGGCTACGTTAACCAAACTTATCGGAACATCTGCATGGTACGCACCGGGTGCCGCAGGTGCGGCTTTAGTAAAAAGTATTTTGCGTGATGAGAAAAAATTATTCTCCTGCTGCGTTTCACTGGACGGCGAGTACGGACAAAAAGATATTTGCTTAGGCGTTCCGGTTGTTATTGGTAAAAATGGCTGGGAGAAGATTGTAGATTATAAACTGAATGATGAAGAGCAGGGTATATTTAATAAGAGTGCAGATGCTGTACGAAATATGAATGATGTATTGAAGACATTATAAAAAGAACAGCATAAAATAAAAGGAGTGAGTTGTATAAAAGCAGCTCACTTTTTTTTGTGCAGCTATCAATTGTTAGGTTCGCCATTCATCATCAAAATCAGCAGTTTATCTATTATTGACATTTTTTCGGTGTAACATTTACGTGTGCTTTGCGTTTCAATTCAAAAAACACCAAAACAATGGCACCCAAAACCTGGTTGTTAGTTTTAATGCTGACAACAATTTCAACCCTTGGTTTTTCACAATCGAAGTCAAGCATAAATGGCGAGGTAAAAGATAATAATGGCAGAGCACTGCAGGCTGTAACCGTTTCTCTTCTTTCAAAAAAAGACAGCAGCTTAATTAAAGCAGATATTTCAGATGCAAATGGAAAATATAGTTTTAGCGTTCTTCCCGGAAGCTATTTAATGAGTTATTCACTCGTGGGGTATGAGAAAGTTTATTCCCCGGTTTTTAATTTATCCGGCGAAGCGATCACACTAAACACCGTTTCATTAAATCCTGCTGCATCTAAACTTCAGAATGTAACCGTTACTTCTAAAAAACCCATGATAGAAGTAAAAGCAGATAAAACAATTTTTAATGTTGAGAACAGCATTAATGCAACGGGAAGTAATGCGATGGAACTTTTGCAAAAAAGTCCGGGCGTTACAGTTGACAACAACGATAACATCAGTATGAAAGGCAAGACCGGTGTAAAGATTTATATTGATGGAAAACCCACACAATTAAATACTTCTGATCTTGCTTCCTATTTAAGAACGATCAACAGTAACGATATTGAAGCGATAGAAATAATTAGTAATCCCAGCGCTAAATACGATGCAAGCGGAAATGCAGGAATTGTAAATATCCGGTTAAAAAAAAATAAAAAGTTCGGCACCAACGGAAGTACAAGTGTTGGATTTGTTCAGGGTGTTACACCAAAAGCAAATGCCTCAGTAAATCTTAATTATCGCGATAAAATCATCAATGTATTTGGAAACATAAGCGGCTTCTCCGGTATCTACGAAAATCCACTGGATCTTTACCGTATTCAAAACGATTCGCTGTACGATCAAAAAAGTTTGCAGCGTCATAGAAATCAGAATGTAAATGCGAAGATCGGGGCAGACTATTTTATCAACTCAAAAAATACTTTCGGGATTTTAGCAACAACCAGTTTTTCTGATGCACAAAATAACAGCACCAGCGAAACGGATATTTCGTACAAGCCAACCAATACTTATATAAAAGCTTTGCGGGCCACTAATTCAATTCCTGAGTTCCGCAATAATTCCAATTTCAATGTAAACTACCGGTACGCAGACACCTCCGGAACTGAAATAAATTTTGACGGCGATTATGGTTTGTTCCGCGGTACGGGAAGAAGTTACCAGCCAAATTATTATTATGATAAAAATGGCAATGTACTTTCTACGATCATTAACAGCAACTATACACCAACGAACATTGATATTTACACAGCTAAAGTAGACGCGGAGCAAAAAGCTTTTAAAGGAAAATTCGGCTATGGAGCTAAGTTCTCTTATGTAAAAACCAGCAATACACTTGATTTCTTTTTAAGTAGCGGCGGAGTTGCAACGAAGGTCCTCGACAGAAGTAATAGTTTTCTTTATAAAGAAAACGTGAATGCTGCTTATGTTAACTATAACAGGCAGTTCAATGAAAAAATAAGTTTGCAAGCCGGACTAAGAGCAGAACAAACAAATAGTGAAGGCACTTTACTAAGAGCAGACGGAACTGTTCAGGCAGCTAACCATGTAAAAAGAAATTACACCGATCTTTTTCCAAGTGCCGCATTGAGCTGGACACTGGATAAAACAAATGCTTTAAATCTTACTTACAGCCGCAGAATAGACCGGCCCACTTACCAGGACCTGAATCCATTTGAATATAAATTGGACGAATTAACTTACTCAAAAGGAAATGCATTTCTTAAACCCCAGTATACTGATAATGTAGAGCTGACGCATACATTCAAAGGGTTTTTGAATACGGCGATTGGATATTCGCATGTTAAAGATTACTCAACAGAAATTACCGACACGGTAAAGAATGCCACCTTTCTGCAGCAGCGGAATTTAGCTACACAGCAAATATTAAGTGTAACTGTTTCGTCTCCCTTGCAAATTAAAAAATGGTGGAACGGTTATGTAAACCTTTGGTACAATTACCAAATGTATAGAGGCGAGTTCAACAACAAACAACTTAAGCTCAACCTTCCTACCTATGGGGCTTACATGCAGCACACATTTACTTTAGGTCATGAGTATTCTGCAGAAGCAAGCGGATGGTTTAACGGGCCGAGTGTATGGGGTGGAAGCTGGAAGACAAAACCGCAGGGCGCAATGGACCTGGGTTTGCAAAAGCAATTGTTCCAAAAGAAAGCAACGGTTAAATTAAGTGCTACAGATATTTTTCATACCGCACCATGGACAGCCATTTCTGATTTTGGCGGAGTATATATTAAAGGCCACGGAGCTTGGGAAAGTCAAACTTTCAGGGTGAATTTTACTTACCGTTTTGGAAGCAGCCAGGTTAAAGATGCGAGACAAAGAAAAACCGGGTTAGAAGCAGAGAAGGGAAGGATCAAAGGATAAAAAAGCTACCTATGAAAAATCAATAAAATGCGACTAAAAAGGTCGCTTTTGTTGTTAACTAAAGTTGTTTTACGGCTAATGCAATGGCTTCAATATCCTGGTTGTTCATACATTTAAAATGCCCGAGCGGGCATTTGCTATAACCAATTTTGCTGCAGGGACGACAGTATAAAGGTTTTACCTCGAACATTTTATTGTCTGCGGTTTCATTTCCATAATAAGGAGTCATACCAAATTCAGGAACAGTATTTCCCCAGACAGAATAGATTGGTTTTTTAAAAGCAGCGGCGATGTGCATTAAGCCTGTATCATGCGTGATGATCGCTTTTGCTTTTCTTACAAGATCAGCGCTTTGATTAATGTTGAATTTTCCGCAGGCAATATAAATTCTCTCCTGGTCCACAGTGGCGATCAGTTCTGCATTCACTGCATCTTCAGGTCCGCCCATTAATACAATAGGATAATTAATCAGCCTGCATAATTCTTCCAACTTTTTTACAGGAAGTTTTTTAGTGTTCAAAGCCGCACCGATCACAATTCCTATAAAACCATTTTGATGGGTTGATGGAAGCCTTCCTTCTTTCACAATATCTTTTGCGTGAATAAAATAATCAAGCCCCTTTCCATCATTTTCAACCCCAAACTTTTTTATTGTTTGTAAGTAACGGTCAACAATATGAACCGGCGGAAGCATGTTTATTTTAAAAGCAGTGAGAAACCATTTTTGGATATTGAGCTTATTAAATGAAACAGACTTCACTTTATTCAATGCTCTTTTAACTTTTAATGTCCGGAGATTTTTATGAAGGTCAATTATGTAATCGAAATTTTCTTTTTGTAATTGCTGAATCGTTTCCTCTAGATCATCACCCAGCAAATGCATTTTATCGATGTAAGGATTATTCTCAAGTACTGCTTTAAATCCGCGTTTAGTTAAGTAATGAACCTCTGCACCTGCAACCTGTTGTTTCAGGCAACGGATCACCGGCGTCGTAAGAACGATATCACCAATAGAAGAAAAGCGAATGATGAGAAACTTCATTAATTAGCAAATTAGTTGATTAGCAAATTAGCAAATGTGAAAATTAGCAAATGAAACGGCGCTATCATTAGCTAATTTGCTAATTACCGAATTTGCTAATTTTCAACATAATTCAAATCTTTCCCAAAAGTTTCTTTAATTGAAAGCGCTGCAATAATGGCAATTACCATTACGATTATCCCGGCCACCCATGTTCCTGTTATATAGATACCGGTTTGATTGCGTAGAAACCTGCAAAGTATTATTAACAATGGAACCGTTCCTCTTACCATATTCGGAACTGTTGTTGCGGCAGTCGCTCTCAGGTTGGTGACAAATTGTTCTGCACCCATCGTTACGAATATGGCCCAGAAACCAGTACCAAAACCGAGAAAGGCGCAGAC
>JAQBNK010000033.1 GCA_028288595.1 Chitinophagaceae bacterium | reverse complement strand
TCTTTTGCTTTTTTCACTATATCTGCAAGATTCACTTCACCTTCTTCTTTATTAAAGCTGCTGAGTTGTGAAAGTGCGGAGATATCATCCAGCAAAAGACTCATGCGGCTTAGTGCAGATTGTATCCTTCTTAAATTCGCCCTGATGTTATTAGAAAATTTTTGTGCTTCATTGGTAATCAAAATTTCCATCGAAGTATAAACATGCCGCAGCGGCTCTTTCAGTTCATGACTGGTGATAAAAGTAAAAGTACCCAGCTCTTTGTTCACCTGTTCAAGCTCATAATATTTTTTTTCAAGCGACCTGTTTAATTTTTGAAGTTGTTCTTCTACCTTGATACGATGCGCCACATCGTGCATGATATTCATCATCCCAATAATTTTATTCTCGTCCATAAGCGGGATGAAATGACTCTCGTAATATTTTAATTCCGGAGAGTTCCTGTCAGACGGAACGAAAGATTTATAGCCGTTTAAAGCCTGCTGAATGGCGGTGGCGACGAGTTTATTACTCATCAATTGTGGAAGTGCTTCAGCAATAGGCCGCCCGAGTATGTCAGCTTTTTTAATTCCTGTAGTAATTTCTGAAGTATTGTTCCAGGCGATCACGACCATATCTGTATCGATCGCCATTACACGGTCGATGCTGCAATCATTCAGCATCTCTGCAAGGCTTGGCGCCGTTATCTTTTCGCTCACTTTCATGTGCTGGTGGTCTGCCTTTTAAAGATAGTCAAACTAAAAATTATACCAGTTTAAAACCCTTTGATTTTGTTTGGGATATTATTTGCTGTTACTAATTTGTTATGAGTGAACCTAAGTTTATTGTGGTGATAGGCGCTTCGGCCGGTGGGCTGAAGGCGCTCACTGAAATCGTTACTCAAATAGATGAAAATATTGATGCGGCATTTTTTATTGTGCTGCACTTATCTAAAAGAGGGATCGGCGATTTTTTAAGCAGCACCCTTCAGCGATTTACAAAGCTTCCCTGCACCGTAGCCACGGATAATGAACCGATAAGACGCGGGCATATATATATTGCGCCGCCGGGCTACCACATGATCGTGAAGCAGAATTATATCATGATTGGCAGCGGGGCCACAGAAAATCGCTGGCGGCCCTCAATAGATATTTTATTCCGCTCGGCTGCGGCAGCTTATTGCGACCGGGTTATCGGTATTATTCTTACCGGTCTTTTAGATGATGGAACCTCGGGAATGATAGGGATAAAGAAATGCGGCGGCACAACCATCGTACAGGATCCTAATGAAGCGGAATACCCCGAGATGCCCTTGTCTGTTTTGAATAACATTGAGGTAGACTATTGCATACCACTGGCCCAGGTTGGTTTTGTTGTATTTAACACTGTAACTAATAAAGAAACTTCAGGTGGAAATACCCCGCCCGAACTTTTGATTGAAGCCGAGATCGCCGAAAAAGCAGCCGTTGGAATCGAGTATGTGAGTAAGCTGGGAACTCATAGTATGTATTCCTGTCCTGATTGTGGCGGCGGGCTCTGGCAAATAAACGAGTTCAATAATTTTAAAAGGTACAAATGCCATGTGGGTCATTCCTATTCGCAGGATGATCTTTTAAAAAAACAATATGATGCGCTGGAATCTACTTTCTGGGTGGCTATGCGGATGATGGAAGAAAGACGAAACCTCTTAATAAAAATTGCAGATGAAGAAGGGGGGAAGGGTCTGTCAAGAATTGCTGAAGAGCACAGGGAAAGAGCAGGGGACTTAAAAACACATATCGATAACCTGAAACAGATATTATTTAAGGTTCATGAAGATTAGTGCCCAGATAGACCAATGTATTTTTCAACGGTGGCAACAAGTACTTTGTTCCTGAATGGTTTTTCTATGAACTCATTTGCCCCCGCTGCCAGTGCAAGCCTTTCAATATGTGGCGAGGCAGAAAGCATGATAACCGGAATGTGCCTTGTTGTATCCTGGCTCTTTAACAGGCGGCAAATATCAAGACCATCAACACCGGAAAGTTGTTTATCAAGAATGAAAAGATCCGGCTGTATAAATGATTTTTCAAAAATCGGTTTAGGATCTGTATAAATGATGGTGGTATAACCGGCCCGTTCAAATATCAGTTTGAAAACATCCTGTACCCCCGGATCATCATCCACTATCACCAGCGTTTTATTCATCTATTGATTCCTCTCTTTTATATTTTCTAATGGGAGAGAAAAACTGAACGTCGAACCTTTTCCTTTTACACTTTCGGCCCAGATATTTCCTTCATGCTTTTTTATAATGCCTGCGGCGATAAAAAGGCCAAGACCTAAGCCGGGAAAAGTTTTTGAAACATCATCCGTGGCCCGGAAAAATCTTTCGAAAACTTTTTCTTCCATTCCGCTATCCATGCCGATACCAAAGTCCTGCACTGAAACGGTCAACTGGTTATTAGCAGTTTTTGTTTTGATGATGATCGCCCCGCCGGAAGGTGAATATTTAACCGCGTTGCTTAATAAATTAGTTAAGACCTGCCCAATGCGTTCCCTGTCTGCCGTGATCTTTTTTGTTGCAGCTAATTCTTTAACGAAGGAGTGAAGCTGTATGGTGTGTTTCATATCCTCGGTTATTTCATTTACAAGTTCATTGATATCGAATGACTCATGATGAATTTCCATTTGTCCTTCTCTCAGCTTGCTTACATCAAGCAGGTTGTTGATGAGATTGGCGAGCCGGTCTACCTGCTGACTTAATTTACCTGCTATCGCAGCGGAAGCATCATCATTTGCTTCAACAAACATATCCTGCAATATTTCAGTATAACTCCTGATACTGGTAACCGGTGTTCTTAACTCATGACTGGCAATGCTCAGGAATTCTTCTTTTTGTTTTTCCAGTAATTTTCTATCTGTTACGTCGCGGTAATTCGCCACGATCCCATGCACCCGCGGATGATGAAGCAGGTTGATAGATACCGATTCTATTACACGGTATTTACCAGATTTATCCCTTATCCTGAATTCAGATTTTACATTCTCCTTTTCATTCTGTTTACATTTATTAAATAATCTTTCTTCAGTTGCCAGGTCCGAAGGATGAATGAAGCCATCTTTGAAAATATTTTGTCCCAGCATATCCTGTGGTTTAAAACCAAGTACTGATTTTACTGATTCACTCTGGTATTGTATGGTGCCGTCTTCAGCAAAAATGGTAATAATGTCAAACGAGTTTTGAACGAGCAGGCGAAATCTTTCTTCACTTTCACGAAGCTGGTCCTCTGCTATTTTTCTTTGGGTGATATCAGCTATTGCAAGAAGTATCCTGCCGTTTTTACTGTTCTCCGGGTTCATGCGCATCGCACTGATGAGCAGCGTTTTTTCTCCCACCCTGGAAAAAGTATGCTTCAGTTCAAAATTGAGAAAGGTTTTATTTTTATTAATCACCTCGGCCAGTTGCTTTTTCAATTCGGGTATGTTCCAGTCGCCGTTCCATATCTCGTATAAATTATACCCCTCGGTATCATCTTCATATTGCTTGAAAACCTGGTAAAATGCCTTGTTGGCTGAACGCAACCTGAGATCGCTGTTTAATACTACCAGCGGCTCGCGGATTGTTTGAACGATCGCCTCCGAAAATTCAACTGCTTCTCTCAGCTCGATGTTCCGGTTCTGTAATTCATCGTTTATAGTGGAGAGTTCTTCGTTGGTTGATTGCAATTCTTCTTTCGATGTTTCTAATTCTTCATTTATACTTTGCAATTCTTCGTTGGATGATAATATTTCTTCATTGGCCGATTGCAGTTCTTCTCTTGTCGCTTCAAATTCTTCACTCATCGTCTTCATCTGTTCCCTGGCTTCTCTCAGTTCTTCTTCCATCATCCGGCGTTCCTTACGGTCTGTCTTTCCGGAAGATGCTGCAGGAATATCGATCGGTTTAACGGCCTCTTTAAAAACGATCAGGAAGAAAGAGTCGTTAGCTCCGGACGATTTTACAGGCGCAACTTCAATAGTGATTTCTTTAATCTGGTCGTGATTTTTCAGAGCAATGCCCTCTTTTCTAACAGCCTGGTTCTCTTTTTTTGCTTTGGTGGTAAGTCTTCTCAGATCGAACACCAGTTCCTCTCTTACCATCTTCATTAAAGTAAGCGTGGCCTTGCCTGCTGTAGGTTGCAGAAAATTCGCCATCGGTCCGTTAAAGCGCAGTATCTGCATGTCTTTGTTCACAAATACACTTGCGGGTACATAACGGGAAAGCAATAATTTATCAACCTCTTTATCGATATCCGTTTCATTAACAGGCTTTGACTGTCTTGTTTCTTCCCCGATAAAATCTCTTGCGTAGGGTAGTGACCGTACAGAAAAATCGAACCGGGTATTATGACCCGCTATTTTTTTTGAATAGATCTTCAAATCTTTATCCGCCTGTTCAAAAAGATCAGTTGAACCGCCAACCGTTTCAGATTTCCCGAGCAATAAACAACCATCCGGCTTTAAGGAATAATTAAAAGCCTGCAGTACTTTTTTTTGAAGATTGTTATCGAGATAGATCATTACATTCTGGCAACTGATAATATCCATTCTTGAGAACGGCGGGTCTTTTAAAAGATTATGTGTGGCAAAAATGCATGCATCCCGGATGGGTTTTATGATCTGATAACTGCCATCGATCTTAATAAAAAATCTTTTTAGTCTTTGTGCTGAAACATTTTGCAAAGCAGTTTTAGTATAAATCCCGGTCCTTGCTTTTTCAATAGCGGGTTCGCTAAGGTCTGTCGCAAATATCTGGATGGGAGTGGTAACGGCTGCATCACCTAAATATTCAAACAGGGTAATGGCAATTGAACAGGCCTCCTCGCCGGTGGCACAGGCCGGCACCCATATGCGAATGGGCTCCAGCGGCTTTCTGTTTTTTAAAATAGAAGGAAATATTTTTTTTGAAAGTGCCGCGTAAAGTGGCGGGTCCCTGAAAAAACTGGTAACGTTAATGAGGAGGTCACGGTAAAGAAGATCCGCTTCCACTGAATTATCACGAAGCATTTTAATATAAGCACTTAGTGATTCAACTTTATTCAGCGCCATTCTCCGCATGATGCGGCGAATGATCGTTGTTTGTTTATAATTAGAAAAATCCACACCCTTCCTGTTATGCAGGATGACATGAATTTTAGCATAGTCTTTTTCGTCGGCTGAGATTGTATCTGAATCCGGGGTACTCGCATAGGGATGTTTAACGAGTACCGCCAGTTCTTTAGCAATATCCTGTGGGGGCAATAAAAAGTCGATGTATCCTGAATCGTAAGCGCTGCGCACCATACCCTGGAAATCTGCCGTTTCATCCTGCGCAAAAGTAATTCCGCCTTCCGCTTTTATTGATTGAACACCAAGTGTTCCATCCGAACCCGTGCCGGATAAAATGATGCCGATAGAATTATGCTGGTAGCTGGATGCAATGGTTGTAAAAAAGAAATCTATCGTACGAATAGTTTTATCAAACATATTTCGTGGGGACACCTGGAACTCGCCTTCAACAATGCGTATATATTTTCCGGGCGGGATCACATATACATGATCCGGTTGAACTTTCATACCAGGGTCAACCTGTAAAACAGGCATTTTAGTTTTTCGCTGTAAAATTTCGGGTAAGATGCTTTCGTCTGAATTGGATAAATGCTGGATGATAACATAAGACATCCTGAGATTCTCAGGCAAATGCGCTAACAATAAAGAGATGGCTTCTATACCGCCGGCCGATGCACCAATACCAACAACAGGAAATGGTTTCAGCGGTGTAATCACTGCCGGCGTTATTTGTTTTGCTTCTTTAGTATTTGTCTTTACAGGTATCTTCTTAGCTTCCTTTGTTTGTTGTTTTGCCACATTTCTTTTTTAAACCCTGTTAAGGTACAAAAATGACAACATTTGATGTGGGCTTTCTAATGACGCGGAAGAAGCTTTTCGATCATGGCAACAAGAGACGACGTATCAAAAGGTTTAGCGAGCCAGGCATCTGCGCCACAGTTCTTCGCTTGTTTTTCGAGATCATAATTACCAGACATGAGGATAACCGGGGTGTTCATTTTGCCCGGGGAATGTTTTACGAGATCACATATTTCGGTGCCCTGCATGCCGGGCATATTAATATCCAGTAATATCAGTTCAGGTGAAGTATCAAGCAGTTCATTAATGGAATCTGTTGAGTGGGAGGTAGTTACCCGGAACCCTCGTTTTGAAAGTATCATAGATAAAAAAACCAATACATCTTTTTCGTCGTCCACAATCAATAAGGTCCTGTCCGGGAGTTTATCCATGATGTTGTTTTAAGTCTCTTCGCCTGCTGGCAAGTAGGCCGCATGCAACAAAAAACGGCCCGAAAAAAGAAAGTTTGATAACATATCGCCTGACAGGGCTTTAAGGGGGAAATAAGCGCTCCCCAAAAATGGTTACCGGGATAATTGCACTAATTGGGGTATTCTTATTCGGTTAACAATTACAGGCTAAAACCATGGTTTGAAAACAAGTTCCTGTGCACCTTTTCGCCAGGTGATTTCGCCTAAGTTTTTCAATAATGCCAGGTCTTCGTCAATTATTTTTCCGAAGATATTGCAGCAATCGAGGCCTCTACCTTCACCATAATAAATGCCGATACATTTGGCTGTTTTTGTTCTTGAAGGATGAAGAGGACCGAGAACAATTTCGCCCGGCTCCGTAAAAACAGAAGCATTTTCCTGGATGATGTCTAAGTTATGCGCCTCATCAACCCAGATCTCCTGCCCGGAAATGCTTGCGTGAAGGAAAGTTTTTTTAAAAGGAAGTATTTTGGAAAGCGGCGCAGGTAAGCGGCGCATCATTTAAATAGAAATTAAAATGCAGTGTTTGATCATCCTGCGTTTTTATTATAAAGCCACGCATGTTTATAATTAAAATGAAACCAGTGTAAGCAGAATAATATTTACCGGTTGACTAAAATTTATTTGCTGATGCTCAGGTACTGCACATGATCGATGCCTAAAATTCCACCGTATTCTGTATTGCCGGGGCCACCGCCTTCCAGGAATTGCCTGAATGCAAATCTTCCGGTTACTGCTTTTGCAAGTCCTGAGATAGTGGCCTCAAACCTTGTCCAGTTTTCAGGCATTGCATTAGGGTCGGGACCAGGAAAATATTTTGGATTGATATCGAGTAACAGCACATCGAACGATCCCGGTGCTTTACCACTTCCGGCCTCTATACTTTCATTATGCGGATTGATGCGTAACTGCAAACGGTCAACATAGGCATTCAATGTATCACGGGCATAGAAAATGATCTTGTCACCATTTTGCATTGTTACGGGAGGACTCACCAGCCAGTTACTGATCACTGCGAGACCTTCCGGATTCGTACCCGTTGTTGCATAAGCAGTGGCTACCGCATAACCCGCATTATAGGGGCTGCCAGGTGCAACGCCGGCCTGTGAGTAAGCATTGAAATATAAAATATTACCCTGGCTCCAGGTTTCATTTCCAAGCGGAAGACTCCTGTTTACAAAACGCCAGCCGCGGCTGTATGCTGCATCCATGGTATCAAATTCTTCAGAAAAAGATTGATTGGGTACCTCCACGGTAGAAACATAATCATATTTCTTGCAGGACGTAACAACTGTTACAATTACTGCTATACACAAAAACGTTTTTATCAAAACAAAAGGATTTTTATATTGCTGGAAGTAATGCATGCGGTTTAAAAATAACTATTAATCTGGTTTATTTTTTTTTAGTTGGCAGTTGTCTGTTGATAGTTGGCCAAATACCAGGAATCTATTGTCTGAATACTAAATACTAAATACTAAATACTAATATCTAAATTCTAACGCCAACCATCCACTGCCAATTGCCAACCATCTCTTATACCTGGAAAACACCCAGCTTCATTTCTGCTATCTCGGGGTTATGATTCGCAGCTTCGAGGTTTTCTGTAATTATGGATCTTGTTTCTAAAGGATCAATAATTGCGTCCACCCATAATCTTGCCGCGGCATAATAGGGTGACGTTTGTTTTTCATAACGGCCCTTAATTTTTTCGAGCAGTGCGTTTTCTTCTTCAGCCCCAATCTCTTTTCCTTTTGATTTTAATGCCGACACCTGTATCTGTAATAAAGTTTTCGCTGCCTGTTCACCACCCATCACCGCGATCTTCGCAGATGGCCATGCATAAATAAACCTTGGATCGTAAGCTTTGCCGCACATCGCATAATTTCCGGCCCCATAACTATTACCTACGATCACCGTAATTTTCGGAACCACAGAATTCGCTACCGCATTTACCAGCTTCGCTCCATCTTTAATGATACCGGAATGTTCGCTGCGGCTGCCTACCATAAAACCCGTTACATCCTGTAAAAAGATCAGCGGTATTTTCTTTTGGTTGCAGTTTAAAATAAAACGGGCTGCTTTGTCCGCACTGTCATTATATATTACGCCTCCCATCTGCATCTCACCTTTTTTATTTTTGGTGATGAGACGCTGGTTGGCCACAACACCCACTGCCCAGCCTTCAATACGGCCATAGCCGCATATTATTGTTTTGCCATAATCCTTTTTGAATTCTTCGAACGATGTTTCGCCTTTTTCACCGCCATCAACCAGTCTTTCGATGATATCCAGCATATTATAAGGCTTTGCATTCCCCTCGGCCATCACTCCATATAAAGTCGCGGGATCTTTTGCAGGAGGAATGGATTCAATGCGATTAAAACCCGCCAGTTTATCAGGACCTAACCGGCTCATGATCTTCTTCACTTCATCCAAACATTCCTGTTCCGTTTTAAATTTATAATCAGCTATACCCGATATCTCCGTATGCGTTACTGCACCTCCTAAAGTTTGCGTATCAGCGTCTTCGCCAACCGCCGCCTTTACTAAATAAGGGCCGGCCAAATAAATAGAACCGTTACCTTCTACCATCAGTGTTTCATCGCTCATGATAGGCAGGTAAGCACCACCTGCAACACAGGCACCCATTACCGCAGCGATCTGCGTAAGGCCCATAGCACTCATACGAGCATTATTGCGGAAGATGCGGCCAAAATGTTCTTTATCGGGAAATATTTCGTCCTGCATGGGAAGAAAAACGCCCGCACTATCTACCAGGTAAATAATGGGCAAACGATTTTCCATCGCGATCTCCTGTAATCTTAAATTTTTTTTACCTGTGATCGGGAACCATGCACCGGCTTTAACAGTCTGATCATTCGCGACGATCACGCATTGTCTTCCGCTCACATAACCTACTCCCGCAACGGTGCCACCCGAGGGGCAACCACCTTCTTCAGCATACATTTCATATCCCGCGAACATGCCTATCTCTGTAAACGGTTTACCGCTGTCAGTTAAATAAGCTATTCTTTCTCTTGCAGTGAGTTTGTTTTTTTCTCTTTGTTTTTCGATCGCTTTTTTTCCGCCGCCCAGTTTTACCTGTTCTGCATATTGATTCACCTGGCTCACCAGCAATTTCATCCAGTCTTCATTCCTGTTAAATTCCATATTCATTCAACTGTGAATTTTTGTTTTTTGAATGAGATGATGCGGGGCATATCTCTTAAACAATCGTTAATAACAAAGATAGGGGCGAAGTGAGCAAAAATGGTCTTGGCAGGATAGTTGCTTTTTTTAATGAAAAGAAACATGAATACAAGTGTGGTGAATGTGCCGGGGGAGGCAGGATTGGAACAGAAAGTTACCAGTGCGCCCAAGTGGACGAAATTAATACTTGCATTATTGCTCACACTTTCTGTTGGGGCCATCAGCGGCTGGATCACGATGGACCAGGTAAATAACTGGTACAATACTATTCAAAAACCTTTTTTTACTCCACCGAATAATGTATTTGGACCAGTATGGACGATACTCTATGTTTTAATCGGATATTCTTTTTATCGTGTCTGGAAAAAACCTTTGTCTGAAGAACGCAATGCGGCTATCTTTCTTTTTCTTTTACAACTGATGTTTAATTTTTTATGGACCGTATTATTTTTTGAATTTCACCAGGTGGGCTGGGCGATGATCTGCATGGTCGTACTCTGGATATTTATCCTGCTTACGATTTTTGATTTTGATGATATTTCTAAAACTGCGGCATGGTCGATGGTACCCTATATCTGCTGGGTAACTTTTACTGGTGTACTTAATTTTTATATCTGGAAGATGAATGCGTAGGAAAGTGATGATGAAAGATGGTTATTTTAAGAACGCTTCAACTTCAATTTTTAATGTTGGTATGTGTTTTATAATTATACCCCAAATTATTTCGTCAGAAACAGCACTTTTTCCCGGATGAAAATCATTTAACGCCAGCGAACCGGTTACATACATGCCGGTGATAAAAGCATGATCCAGCTTCATGATTCCGTCAAGTAATTCCTGCAGTATTGCATGTGCAGTTATCGGAATATTGTTATTCATTCAAAATGAATCTACACTGAATTTAATGACTCTTTATAATTTTATGCTGTTAGGCCTCGAAGCAATGGTATATTACAGGTAAAGTATAAAAAAATGCGTTACTAAAACAGTAACGCATCCTAAACGGAATCTATTTTCGATTTCTAAAACAGGGGGCGCCCAAGATAATAATCCATAATCTTATTTCTCACCAGGTATTCATATCGTGCAGCTATGAGATTACTATTCGCCCTGTCCAGGTTATTTTTAGCGATCACATATTCAACGATAGAACCAACACCTGCGCTGAAGCGGATCTCAGCAGCTTTGAATGAGGCTGTAAAATCATTTACCTGTTGTGTAAGTTTTGCGAGTTTATCATAGGCAAGACTTTTGTTCAAAATTGCCTGTTCAATCTGTTGCTGCAATTGATTGCGTGTTGTGAGCGCCTGGAAATTAGCCCGCTCAATATCTATTTTGGAAAGTTCAATTCTCCCCCGTGCCTGTCCTCCATTTAAAATAGGAACACGGATGCCTACACTTAAAGAGGAGTTGAAGTTATTGGTAAACTGGTTGATGTAATTGATTTTGGAATCGTTATAAGTTCTCTGCGTAGTGAATACAGGAAGTTTATTTCCATTTACAGTTACATAATCCGAAGTAGGAACATCGGTTGAGCTAACTAACTGTGCGGTGCTGGCTGCGCTGGAATAATTTGTTCCCAACCCGGTGCTCACATATAAACTGGGTAGACGTTGCCCGAGTGCAGACCTGTAACCAGCCTGTGCACTGGCTATGCGGAGATCGGCTGCTTTAATAACAGCGAGCTGTTTACTGGCTGCATCATACACCTGCTGTAAATGCTCTTCTGCTTTTTCTGGTAAGCTGTTTATTTCGACAGGCGCTAATTGTATAGAAGATGAATAAGGTACATTCATTAATTCAGCCAGTACAAGTTTAGAAGATTCCAATGCGCCTCTTATATTTAATTCGTTTATTTCATCACTGGCAAGCTGTCCTTTCATATCATAATAAGTGGCCGGTGCAATGGCGCCGCCATTATTTAATATGTCAAGTCTTTTCAGTTGTTGTCTCGTAACATCGGTTTGTCTCGTAGCCTGTAGCAGTTGTTCCTCGTTATTCACGACTTGCAAATAAGCGAGTATCACGTTGATCGTAATATTTTCTTTGGCCTGTTGTACATCCATTCTGCCGGCTTCATAAGCTTCGCGGCTGGCAGTTAATGCATTGCGGTTAGAGCCTGCGTTCCATAAGATCATAGAACCATTCAATCCATAATTTGCAAAAGTGATCTGCTGGTTCACGTAACTATTTGTAAAGGGATCAATATTGCGGCCGCGGTTCATACCATGAGAAATATTACCAGACACATAAGGCAACAGGTTGGCTTTCGCTTCATCCATAGTAACCTTTCCCGTTCTCATCTGCCATTCTGTTTGTTTGATCGTAAGATTATTCCGGATCGCCGTTTCAATACATTTCTGCAAAGTAAAATTCATGCTGTCGCTCTGTGCCGATGCCACTATATAAAAGCAGCAAGCTAATATTAAACCGCTCCATCTTTTTGTACGCTTCATTGTCATTTATTATTGGGTTGATTCAATTCTGCCGTCGAGTAAATGAATAATTCTTGAACCATACGCGGCATTTTTTTCTGAGTGCGTTACCTGTACTATAGTAACACCATCTTCTTCATTTATTTTTTTAAAAAGTTCCATAATTTCTTCGCCCTGCTTGGAGTTGAGGTTCCCAGTTGGTTCATCAGCCAGTAATAATTTTGGTTTGGCCACCAATGCTCTTGCAACACCAACCAGTTGTTGCTGACCGCCGGATAATTGCGCAGGGAAAAGATCTTTCTTGCCAACGATCTGGAAGCGGTCCAGCATATCTGCAACGATAGCTTTTCTTTCGGCGCCTTTTATGTCCTGGTAGAGCAAAGGCGTTTCAATATTCTCATAAACGGTCAGTTCATCGATCAGGTGATAAGCCTGGAAAACAAAACCGATATGTTGTTTATATAAATTGGAGCGTTGCTTTTCTTTCATTTTGAAAACATCGTCGCCCATAAAAACATATTGGCCCTCTGAGGGTTCGTCCAGCATACCCATTACATTCAGCAGCGTAGATTTTCCTGAACCGGAAGGGCCCATAATAGAAATGAAGTCGCCCTCAGCAATCGAGAGGTTAATGTCTTTGAGGAGAAATGTTCTGTTCCCGCCCGAGTTGATCCATTTATAGATATGCTGCAGCTCTATCATGTTTTTTAAGAATTTACTTGTTATGGAGAAATATGTACCAAAGATATAGGTGCCTGAAAATAAATGGATTGCAATTTATTTTAAATATGATGGTGTCCGGTTTTGATACAGTTGTTGTTTTAAAGTGATACAGATGGCGGTTAGCAATTCAACAATTAAACAATTCAACACTCTTTGAAAAGTGCCAAGTTGCTTAATTGTTGCTTGTTAAATTGCTATTCCGTTCTCAAACTTTTAACCGGGTTAGACATGGCAGCTTTAATCGCCTGGAAACTGACTGTTACAAAAGCAATGATCAATGCTGCCGCGCCTGCCAGCACAAATACCCACCAGCTGATGTTTACCCGGTAAGCAAAATCTTTCAGCCAGCTTTTCATGGCCCAGAGTGCAACAGGGAAGGCTATAACATCTGCGATCAATACGAGTTTTAAAAAATCTTTGGATAGAAGTGTAACGAGAACCGGAACGCTGGCCCCTAAGACTTTTCTAATCCCTATTTCTTTAGTGCGTTGTTCAGCCGCATAAGTGGCTAAAGCGAACAGGCCCATACAAGCGATCAGTATTGTGATGAAGGCTACTCCGAGAAATATGGTTTCTCTTTTTTGGTCTTCCCTGTAAAACACTTCCCATTGCTTATCGAGGAAATTATATTCGAACAGATGCGACGGATCAATATTGGCTAAAACAGCTTTCATTTGTTGAAGTATAGCATCTGTATGCGCCGAAGATATCCTGGCAGTAAAATAATCAATGTTGTGTACAGGATTTTTCTGGTAGCTGATGACCATCGGCGCTATTGTTTGCCGCAGTGACTGAAAGTTAAAATCTTTTACGATTGCGATAACCCTTGCAACATAAGGTTGCCTGAGAGAAGAAACGTTTCCGCTAAAGTCTATACTGGGAATCGATATCACCTGCTCCGATGGTTTGTTAATGCCTAATATTTTTGCTGCTGTTTCATTGATCATTACTGCACCGGAATCACTGTTCGAATTCGTAAAATTTCTGCCACTCTGTAACTGTACAGCAAAGGTTTTGAGAAACTGTTCATCAGCGCTCATAAAATACATGTCCTCTCCGCTACCTGCCTGCGCATCTTTTTTTACTTTAACTTTTGGTATCACTTTCCATTCGCCTGGCACACGGGATGTAACACTTACAGATTTAACCGCAGCTATTTTACTGAACTCAGATTTGATGGTTTCTGCAGACCTCCTCACTGCACCGCTATTAATATCTACAACCAGTAATTGCTCTTTATTGAAGCCCATATCTTTTTTGTTTACATATTGCAATTGCTGGTAAACAATAATGGTTGATATGATCATAATAATAGAAACGGCAAACTGGAATATCACTAAAACTTTTCTTAATGAAATGTTCCCTTTTATACCTGCCAGTTTGTTTTTGAGCAGGAGGTAAGGTTTTAAACGCGACTGGAAAAGCGCGGGATAAATACCGGAAATGATACTGGTGAAAATGGTAATGAAAACGATACCCATCCAGATGCGGTAGTCTGTATCAGTGCCTAGCGATAATTTTTTTTCTGTGAATGAATTGAACCAGGGTAATGTAAGTTTCACCAGTGCAAGGGAAAATATTAACGCAATAATGGTAACAAGGAAAGACTCAGACAGGAACTGGAACATTAAAGTTCGCTGCGATGCACCAGCCACTTTTCGCACTGCTATTTCTTTTGACCTGCCTGAAAATCTTGCAGTAGTAAGATTCATATAATTAATGCAGGCTATCAGTAAGGCAAACAGGGCGACGATCCCAAAAACATACATGTGTGTTATGTTGCCGGAGTTTTCTGAACTATCAATTCCTTCAGAATAAAAATGAATGGCAGTTAAAGGCTGAAGATAGAGCGACGATGTGCCGGCCGCTTTCTTCTCCCTGTTCGCTTTAACCAGCTGGTTTATCTTATCACTGACTACGCTTGCATTAGTATTTTTTTTCAACTGCAGGTAACTTACAAAAGTATTAGAGGACCAGTCGCTGGTCATAAATTTTTTAAAGTTTTCTGAAGCAAATAAGGTTGCTTCAGAAAAAACAAGATTGAAATTAAGGTGTGAGTTGGCAGGAATATTTACAATGCCCGTGATCTTGTATGGTGTGCTGTCCCTGTCTGTCCTGATCACTTTTCCAATAGCGTTTTCCGTTCCGAATATTTTCTTTGCTGTTTCATCTGTTATTACAACAGTATAAGGGTCTTTTAACGCTGTAGTACGGTCTCCCTGGAGGAAATGAAAATCGAACATGCGAAAGAATGATTCGTCACTAACAAAATAAGATTCATAAAAGACAGATGTATTCTCATTATTCAGCACATTAGATCTTCCAAGCATACTAAACCTCGTAGCATTCTCTACTTCAGGAAAATCTTTCTTTGCCCGTTCAGATATATTATAGGCTACTGCTGCAACCTTCGATTGTTTTCCTTCAGCCGAAGTCTTGTCTTCAACGATGCGGTACATAGCATCTGCATTCTTATTGAAGCGGTCATAAGTAAGTTCATCAAAAATATAGAGTGCTATTAACAGGAAACAACTAAGTCCTGTAGTTAAACCGAAAATATTAATGAAGGAAAAACTTTTATGTTTCAGCAAGTTTCGCCACGCTATTTTAAAATACATCAGTAGCATAATATATCATTTAGTAGTTTACTTATTACTCATTCCTCATCCCTCATTCCGTTCTTAAACTTTTCACCGGGTTAGAAAGGGCTGCTTTTATTGCCTGGAATCCAACTGTAAGAAGCGTAATTACTATAGCGATGAAAGCTGCAAGTATAAATACCCACCAGTTGATATCGATCCGGTAAGCAAAATCCCCGAGCCATTTATTCAGGAACATCCATGCAAGCGGAAAAGCAATAATGGCCGCTAACACTACCAGTGTGATAAATTCTTTTGATATCAGCGAAACAATGCTCTGCGTACTCGCTCCTAAAACTTTTCTTATGCCTATCTCTTTTGTTCTTCTTACTACTGCAAGTGTGGCTAAACCAAACAATCCCATGCAGGCGATAAAAATGGAAAGTCCGGATGCCAGTTTTACAATGGTGCTGGTGCGTTTCTCCTGCTCATATTGCGCTGCAATATTTTCATCGAGGAAGGTGTAATCGAACTCCTGCTCACCGGCTACTTTTTTCCAGGCTTGTTTTAGCATAGCAATGTTCGCGGTAATACTTCCTGCTTTCATGCGCACCGAAATCCTGGGTTGCCGTGGTGCCGCTACATTTATATTCTCGATACGCCGGTAAACACTATCCGGTTTAATTACCAATACCAATGGTTGAATTTTTGTATGAAGGGATTCGTAATTAAAGTCTTTCATTACACCAATGATCTGCTGCTCAAACTTGCCGGGTAACTTTTTGCCGATAGCATCTTTCCAGCCATATTGTTTTACCAGCGACTCATTCACTACCATAGCAGTAGTTGCGTCTGAAGCATTATCCGCTGAGAAATTTCTTCCCTGAACCATTTGAATTTTCATGGTCGGAATAAATTGCGGATCTACGGCATTAAACTGGAACGTTCTGTATATCTTTTTATCGTCTGTATACCCCAGGTCGATCCATGGTGTCTGCGCCATACTGTAAAGTGCTACGGAAGCGCTTGCAACCTGTGGTATTTTTTGCAGCTCATTGCGGAATAACTCAGCGAGAGGCATTCCTTTTGAAACAGGTTTATGAGTTGATACTACAACAACCTGTTCCTTTCCATACCCAAGATCTTTATTCTGCAGGTAATTCATTTGCTGACCTATTACAAGTGTGCAAACTATCATTGCAATAGAAACAACAAACTGTCCTGTTATAAGGCTCTTCCGGAAAATACTGCTGTTATTACTCAGCTTTAATTTTCCTTTTAATACTTCAACAGGTTTGAAAGAGGAAAGTATTAATGCAGGATAAATACCTGCTATCATACCAATAATCACAATAAGCAATAAACAAAAACCGATAAAGAAAAGATCGGGACGGAGAACTAGTTCGCGGTTGATCAAAGTATTAAACGGCTTTACAAATACGGCAGCGAAGATTATCCCGATAACAACAGAGACCAGTGTTAACAATATCGCTTCGCCCCAGAACTGCCTGATGATCTGCCTGCGTTCTGCCCCTAATACTTTTCTTACGCCAACTTCCATCGCCCTGCTGGTAGAGCGGCCAAGAGACAACGTAATAAAATTGATACAGGCAATAAATAAAATAAGAAAGCCAATGGTTAATAGGATGTAAGAATATTTTGGGTTGCTTATATTTTCAATTCCCTGGTCGGGCAGCGAAGCATCCAGGTGAATAGTTGTCATCGGTTGTAAGTTGATGATATAATTCCCCGGCTTATAGTCTGCCCCCAACTGCTGTTTCAGCATTGATGGAAACTTCGCTTCAAGCTGTTTCGGGTTTACTCCTTTGCCCAGCAATACATATGTCTCAGGATTAATATTGAACCAGCTCCTCATCGCATTCTTACTGAAATAGGATTTTGCGTTAGAAAAAGGAATTAAAGCAGTGTAACGAATACTCGATTCTACCGGTGCCTCTTTTGCAATTCCGGATACAGAAAAAACAACCGTATCAAGACTCATTTGCAGTTCAATGCTCTTTCCTACAGGATCGCTGTTGCCAAAATATTTTTTTGCCAGTTTTTCTGTAAGTATGATTGAATTGCTGGTTGGAAACGGATTCTTTCTATCACCTTTAATTAATTCAAAATCAAAAACACGAAAGAAAGTGGAATCTACCATCCTGAGGTTTTCATTGAACGATGTTACGCCGGATTTAAAAATGCTATTGAATGCAGCGACCCTGCATGTAGATTCTATTTCAGGAAAATTGCTTTGCAATGTCGGAGCCATTACTACCGGTGTAGTGATGTCGATAAAATCTTCTTTCTGGTATTTCTCTTTTACCCATGCACGGTACAACCGGTCTGACTTACTATGAAATTTATCGTAGCTCCATTCACTTTTCACAAAAAGCATAATAAGAATGCAGCAGGTAATGCCCACTGCAAGCCCAAGAATATTTATGATCGTATAACCTTTGTGTCTTACGAGGTAACGCATGGCAACTTTCAGATAGTTTCTAAGCATGTTTTGTTTTTTATTAATCAATTCAACAATTCGGCAACTCGACAATGAAACCCCGAATTAAGTTTCAAATTTTCAAATTGTTGAATTGTTGAATTGCCGAATTGTCAAATTACTTAAGTGTCAAATAAACTCTTCCGCTGCCTGCATTAATAGTAACAGGAATACCACCACCATTAATACTGCCATTAACGGAATCATCGTCCATTGTTCCTTTAAAATTATTCAGTGTGGGTGTTTTAACGCGGTTACCAGACAACCTGAGATCGTATCCTTTGTTACCGGGAAGCGTAACGTCGATGCTGCCGCTAGAATTATGGAGCTTGACGAACTTAGACGGGTTGCTGATTGTTACGTCCATACTTCCTCCGCTGGTAGATGCATCCACGCTGCCGCTGAGATCAGAAAGTTTAACGCTTCCGCCTGATGTATGTGTACTAAGATCGCCTTCGATATTACTGCCATGAATGCTTCCGCCACTGGTATGTGCGGTGATGGTTCCGCCTAATTGCTCGAGGTTAAGAGACCCGCCCGATGTATTTAATTTAAGAATGCCTTTACAGTTCCTTGCATCAATGCTTCCGCCACTTGTACTAAGATCCAGGTCATCCTTAGAATCTGTTACATGTATGCTTCCGCCTGAAGTGCGGCCGTGTACATTACCACTCACCTTGTCAATACGAAGACTTCCGCCACTGGTAGCAAAATCCTGTTTACCGGTTACATTAACCAGGGCAATACTTCCTCCGCTCGTTGAAAGATCAGTAGTAATATTTACAGGAACGAAAATTTTAAATGAAATACTCAGGCCGTCTTTCCAGTCATCATCTTCACGCTTTTTTCTTTTTGCAGTAGCGGTTAGTTTGTTATTTGCCGATGATATATTCAGATCATAGTTTTGTAGTCGCCGGTCAATTTCTTCTTTAGTTATTCTATTTCCATCCCGGCTATTATTTGGCCAGATATAAACTTCAATACGTGCTTCACCTGAAGTAATACCCGTTACGCCGATACTTCCACCAGAAGTTCTTACTTCAACGTTTTTTATATTATCGCTCTTCAGGGACTTTGTCATATAAGGTTCTTCCTCATTGCGCTGCGCCTTCGTATTTATTGCAAAGGCAACCAGTGCAATTAGTAAAAGATATTTTTTCATATTGTTTTGTTTTAGAGTTGTATGTCTGTGTATTAATTTTCAAATTTTCAAATTGCCGAATTGTCAAATTATTTTCATTCCGTTCTCAAGCTCTTCACCGGGTTAGCCATCGCTGTTTTTATAGCCTGTGCGCTGATCGTTATAAAAGCAATAATTATAGTTGCGAGCCCTGCAATTATAAAAACCCATGGAGTGATACTTATTTTATAGCTAAAGTTGTCGAGCCACTTATTGGTTGCATAGTATCCAACAGGAACAGCAATTACCAGGGCAAGAATTACAAGTTTCAAAAAGTCTTTCGACACCAAGGAAAGAATATCAGGGATAGTTGCCCCCAATACTTTCCTTATGCCGATCTCTTTAGTGCGCTGTACCATTGTATAAGCCGTGAGTGCAAATAGCCCGAGACATGCAAGCAGAATGGCAAGAGAGGCGAACGTGGTGAAAACACCTGCAGTGCGTTGTTCTGTTTTGTACATCGCATCATATTCTTCATCTAAAAAATGATAATCGAAAGGGCGATGTGTTACCCGCTGTTTCCAAACTTTTTGAAGACTATTCAGGGTCGACTGCACATCTTTCCCTGATATCTTAACAAACATGGAGAGTACCATTCTCTTATCAAGAAATACGACGAGCGGATTGATGGGCTCATGAAAAGAATGTAAATGAAAATCTTTGATCACTGCTTTAACTACCCCACTTCTTCCTTTTGTGATCGTTTTGCCAATTGCTTCCTGCGGCGTCCAGCCTAATGCTTTAACAGCAGATTCATTCAGCATATAAGTATAGTGAAGGTTTTCACCGCCGTTACTTGTATCGAATTGTTGCACATCTGCATTTGTATAATCACTTCCCGCGATAATTCTAAGCCCCAGTGTTTTTACAATATGTTCATCAACAGGAAATGCATTTACCGTTACACTTTTTTCATTATCACCGGTGCCCTTGTGCATACCATCCCCCCAGCCAATATCAGTGGGTGTTTCATAAGCTCCGGCCACAGAAACAACATTAGGTGCTGATGCGATGGCTGCTCTTATAGCGTCATAATCAGGGCTCATCTTCCTGTCCACGGGAAGAACAAGTATGTGCTCTTTATCATAACCGAGGTCCTTATTTCTCACATATGAAAGTTGTTGCAGAATTACAATCGTTGCAATGATGAGAAAAATAGAAATCGTAAACTGGAATACGATCAGGGTTTTTCTCAAGGTACTTCCGCCTGTAAAATTGAAGCCGCTTTTTAACACCTGTATAATCTTTCCATTCGAAAGAACGATTGCAGGATAAGCGCCTGCCATAAATGCGACAATAATGGCAAGTAGTAATAAGGAAATGATAGTCACGGGATGAAACAATACACCCGTTGTAAGTTCCTGTCCTGAGAGTTGATTAAAATAAGGGAGCAGTATCAATGAAAGAACAACACCGGTGATAACTGCAATGAGGGTAAGCAAAAATGATTCACAGATAAACTGGTAAAACACCTGCATTTTTCCTGCACCCATTACCTTACGCATGCCTACTTCTGCGCTTCTGCCCGCGGCCTGTGCGGTACTCAGGTTCGTATAATTCACGCAGGCGATCAGTAAAATTAAAATTGCAACGATGCCCAAAATATAGATGTATAAAATATTATTGTTAGGCTCTAATCCTTCAAGCGAAGAATACAAATGAACTTTCAAAAAAGGCTCTAAATGATAAGTAAGATAATTGTTAGCACCTGTCATTTTCAATTCATCCCTGCTTACTGTTTTCATATAACCGGCCACCTGCTTTTGCAGTACAGGAATATCGCTGGCGTTATGCAACAGGAGATAAGTGATATAATTCGCTTCCCACCATTTTTCTTCTTTAGCTGAGCTAAACCCCATAAAAGAACTTACAAAGTCAAATTTGATCTGTGAATTATTCGGAGCATCCGCTGCAATACCTGAAACAATCAATTGTTTGATTCCCACCGTCACCGTTTTTCCTATGGGATTTTCATCACCAAAATATTTCTTCGACATGGATTGTGTCAGCACTATTTTATCAGGCGCATCCAATACTGTTGCAGCATTACCATTCAGCAGTTTAAATGAGAAGACATTAAAAAACGCAGGGTCTGCATAGAGAAACCGTTTCTCATCGAAAACTTTATCCTTATAACCAATTACTCTTGGGTACTTTATAGTACGTACATAAGCTTCTACCTGCGGAAACGTTCTTTTGAATTGCGGTCCAACCTTAGTTCCGGTCATTGCTGTGGTATTCGGTGCATCGCCGGAATTATAATCCATCGTTGCACGAACTATCCTGTTTGCATTCTTATTAAAATGATCGAAACTCAGTTCATTAAAAATGTAGATACCGATCAGCAGGCAGCTTGTCATTCCAAGCGCAAGGCCCAGAATATTTACCAGCGCATATAACTTGGTCTTTAATAAATAGCGCCATGCGATCTTAAAGTAGTTAGTAAACATGGTTGTAGTTTTTGGTGTTTCCTGATTTTATATTGTAGAGTCGACAACCTTGCAAGTTGTTTGCTCTTTTATTCAGTTCTTAAACTCTTTACAGGGTTTGCAGTCGCGGCTTTTATTGCCTGGAAGCTGATTGTCAATAATGCAATCACTACCGCTATTAAAGCTGTTATTGCAAATACCGTCCAGCTAATATTTGTTCTATAGGCGAAATCCTCCAGCCATTTATTCATCGCCCACCATGCAAGTGGACAAGCAATAACCACTGCGACGATTACGAGTTTCAGAAAGTCTTTAGATAATAGAGTAACGATGCTGGATACACTTGCTCCTAAAACTTTTCTTACTCCAATTTCTTTAATGCGTTGTTCTGCACTGAATGTTGCCAAACCAAATAACCCGAGGCAGGAGATCACAATTGCGATCAGTGTAAAATAATTTACGATCGAAGCCAGCCTGTCTTCGGCTACATAATTTCTCTGGAAGTCTTCATCGAGGAAACTATATTCAAACGGTTCATCTGAATTATACTTGTGCCACAAGATTTTCATGCGGTCTAACAATGGTTGCACATTTCCTTGTTTTGCATGAACCATCAAATAATTATAACCATTGCCTGTGTTCAGTTGAAACGCATAAGGAGTAATAGGTAAATGCAGGTCTTCAAAATGAAAATCTTTTACTACACCAATGATCTCAAATCCATAATTTTTTCCCTGCCAGTCAAAGAATACTTTTTGTCCAACCGCTTTTTGTGCCGTACCGAGACCTATATCTTTTACTGCTTTTTCATTCAGCACAACCCTGAAAGAAGTATCTGAAGGAAATTTTTCAGAAAATAAGCGTCCGGCCAAAACCTGGACACCTAATGTTTTAAGAAAGTCAACATCCACCCAATTCATTCTTGTGCGTTTTGCATCATTCATGGTTTGCCCCGCTTTATAAAAACCATTATCAGCCGGGTTAAAAATGCCAGGGTAATAAAGCGATGCGCCTACAGATGCAACCTGCGGATCATTCCTCACCTGGGTAGAGAATGCCTGGTACATGTTCTTCGCATTGCCACTGCGTAATGGAATAATTACCTGCTGTTCCTTTGCAAATCCAAGATCCGCTTTACGCAGGTATTGCATTTGCCTGGAAATGATAACAGCCGCAGTGATCAACACAACTGAAATAATAAACTGGAAAACAACCAGGCCTTTTCTAAGACTTACTGCCGCTAATGAATTCTGGAACTTCCCTTTTAATACACTTGCAGGTTTAAAGGATGATAAATAAAAAGCAGGATAACTGCCGGCGAGTAAACCTGTTAATATGGCTAATGCAAAAAACCCGGCAACGAGCCATCCATTGGTTAACTGCGAAATATTTAATTCCCGGCCCGATGCTTTATTAAAAAGCGGGAGCAGGACAGCAGTTAGTACTATGGCCAGCATAAAAGCCAGTACCGACATTAAAAGTGATTCTCCGATAAATTGCCAGATGAGAATATTTTTTTTCGCTCCCAATACTTTTCTAACGCCTACTTCTGTAGAACGTTTGGATGATCTCGCAGTGGCAAGATTCATAAAGTTGATGCAAGCGATCAGTAAAGTAAATACCGCGATCGAAGCTAAAATGTATAAGTAAGTTCTGCTTGCAGGTGGTGTTGCATTACGGGGAACATCAGAGGATAAATGAATATCTTTTACAGGTATTAAAAATTGTTTTTTATCAAACCCCATTTTCTTCAGATCCTCAGCGGCATATTTTTTCATGAAGGAGGGAAACTTCGCTTCCAGCTTTTTAGCATCTGCATCGGGCCTTAGCTTCAGGTAGGTGTAGAACATGTTATTGCTGGCAAAATCATTCCCATGATTTTTAATATAACCTTCCATGTCGCCACCTTTAATGCTCATAAAAAATCTTGCAGGCAGGTGAGAAGGAGTAACGGAAGGTTTAAATACACCGGAGATCAAATAATCTCTATCACCATTCGTATTACTGCTGATATGGATGCGCTGGTTAAGCGCAGATTCTTTATCAAATAATTTCTGCGCTATTTCCTGGCTGATAACAATGCTGTTGGGTTCATGCAAGGCGGTGGTCGCATTTCCTTCAATAAAATCGTAATTGAATAATTTAAAAAATGTGGGCTCGGTCACATAACCTTTCGATTCATAAAATGATTTCTTTTCTCCCTTACCCATGTCTCTTTGAAACAAAGTTTTGTCTTCGCCAAAAAGTCCCAGTATCCTGGTGGATTGTTCGATTTCCGGAAATTCATTTTTCAATCCTTCGGCCATTGGCGCAGGAGTGTTGGCGCTTTTATCTTCTTTTTGCCCGCTCTTAATAAAAATGGTTCCTAGCTGGTAAAGCCTGCTTACATCTTTATGATGCGTATCATAACTGGTCTCATATTTTAAATACAACGAGATCAGCATACAACAGGTGAGTCCAACCGTTAATCCGAAAATGTTGATGAAAGAAAAAATCTTGTTCTTCATTAAGTTGCGCCAGGCGATCTTCAGGTAGTTGGTGAGCATGAAGCAGGAATTTTTCTTTGTATATGAATAAATGATGCCTGTTTGTATATTATTGAAAAACAGCCATTTATGATCAATAATATATACAGGTTCGTTCGTTTCCGTACAACAGGTGTACGTTTTTGATACACAGCCCCGCTGAAATTTATTTCACCAATTTATTTTAAATGCTCAATGCTCAATTTTCAATGGTCAATTTGCAGCTTGCATTCCCTCATTCCTCATTACTCATTCCTCATTCCGTCCGAAGACTCTTCACGGGATTTGCTTTCGCAGCTTGTAACGCCCTGTGCCCTGCCGTGATCCATGCGATAATAACAGAACTGCCAAGTGCCACTATAAAGATCATGGCACCAAGATGTATGCGGTAAGTATAATTCTGCAGCCATTTATGCATGATAAAATAGGCAACAGGCGCTGCAATGATAAACGCGATAATGATCAGCAGTGAGAATTCTTTTGATAGCAGATAAATAATATTTGAAACAGAAGCACCCAACACTTTTCTTATACCCACTTCTTTTGTTCGCTGAACGGCCATAAAAGAAACAAGTCCGTATAGTCCTAAGCAACTGATAAAAATCGCAATCCCTGCAAAAATTTTATACAACTGTGATAGTTGCTCTTCCTGTTTATAAAAGTTTTCGATAGTTTCATCGAGGAATTTATATTCATATACATAATCAGGGAAACTGCTTGTCCATAATTTTTCAATAAATGGAAGAACAGCTTTTTCACTGCCGGGTTTTATTTTGATGTTGATCGTCTGGTACACATCTTTCCATGTGCTCAGTACTACAGGTGCCATGGGTTCCCGTAAAGAGTAGGAGTTGAAATCTCTTATCACCCCAACAATGTTTCCTATTTTACCACCGTCCCAGAAGTTGATCTGTTTGCCAATGGCCTGCTTTGGATCGGTGATGCCCAATTTATGAATGAGCGTTTCATTCACCACAAATTCTTTTATTGTATCACTTAAGAAATATGGTCTTCCTGCAACAAACTTCAGGTCAAACGTTTTAAAGTAATTTGGATCCGCCCATTTCAGTGCAGCGCTGAAGTCAGTACTTTTTGGAGAGTGATCAAATTTAAAATCGCTGCTCCAGTTATTGTTTGCTGATGATGGACTTGCATAACTAAAACTCACATCCTGGATATCTGGATTTGCCCTGAACTGGTCACGCATGTAATCGAGCTTCGAATGGGTAATGCTATCGCCCGGAACGGGTACATTCACGATCGCCGCTTTGGTAAATCCAAGTGAAGCGTTAGTAAAAAAATTCATTTGGCTCACCACGATCAGCATACCGATGATCAGTACATGAGCTATCGAAAATTGAAGTATCACCAATCCTCTTCTCAAAGAAATTCCACCCACCATTTTCGAGGTTACCCTGCTCTTCAGCGCTGTGATCGGGCTAAAGCCTGATAAAATAATGGCAGGGTAAAGCCCTGATAATATCGTAACAGATACCGCCATGCAAACCACGAAGAGAATTAATGAAGGGTCGGTAAAGAAGTTCATTTTTATTTCTACTTCAAGTAAACTATTTAAGAAAGGGAGCGCCGATTCAGCAATAATAATTGCGGCGGCCAGTGCAATAGTTACTATCAACGCAGTCTCACCTAAAAATTGCCATGCGAGTTGAGAACGCTTACTTCCTAAAACTTTTCTTATACCCACTTCTTTGGAACGGTTCACCGCCTGTGCTGTGGCGAGGTTGATAAAATTGACACATGCAATAACGATGAGAAAAATTCCGATGAGTGATAAGGCATTAATCAGTGAATGACTAAATGTATGATTCCTGTAATTACCGAATCGTTCATCAAAATGGATCTCTGATAATGGCTGTGCAACGTATCCGTCTTTAGCATACTCGACTGGCTTGTGTTTTTTAGCAAATGACGTTAGAAGCGCATTGAATTTTGTAACAGGAAGCTCCGGCGGAAGCACGACAAACGTAGAAGCGCCACCGAAAGTACTCACCCAATCATTGAGATTATTCTTGATATAAGTATGCTGCAGGGCGCTGTAAGGAACTACAATACTTAAAGGGAAATCAGTATTGGGCGGCGGATTTTTTAAGATACCTGTAATCGTATAAAGGTCTTTATTCTCATACTTGATCGTCTTGCCCAGTGCAGCTTTCCAGCTACCAAAGAATTTTTCTGCAGTTGCCTGTGTAAGCACAGCATTATTGGGATTGTTTAAAGATGTTCTTGCATTGCCGGCTAACCATTTAAAATCAAACATGCTGAAAAACTGCGGCTCTGCATAATAGAAATGATGTTCATTTAATTTCTTTATTTCCACATTTCCGTTCAGTGCGGTGATCTGCCCGTTGTTTCGGTAAAGAGAAGCCACTTGTTTTATCTGCGGGAAATCTAATCGTAATGTTTTCGCAACGGGAAATGAAACACCCTCAGAATACGAAATACCATCCTGGTTGTGAAACGCTGTACCTACCCGGTAAATACTCTTTCCCTTCGCATGATAATTATCGAAACTTGTTTCAAACCGCACAACTAAGAATATTAAAAAGCAGGCTGCAATACCCACTGCTAATCCCATCGCATTAATAAATGCATAAGTCTTATTGCGCTTCAAATTTCTGAAAGCAGTTTTGAAATAATTTTTTATCATAAGAGCAGGTTTTGTGTATGGTGATAAGTCAAAATTCAAAAGTCAAAAGGGCGGTGCTTTTGAATTTTTAATTTTGACTTTTTACTTTTTTGACCCGGCGTTCTGTCCGCTGACCCATCACCAAGGGACGATCAATTATATTCTACAGCCGGGCTCAAAAAAACTTGTCAACTCATTACTCATCACTCCTCACTCCGTTCTCAAACTTCTCACGGGGTTAGCTGTTGCGGCTTTTATCGATTGGAAACTAACTGTTAACAATGCAATCAGTAAAGCAACAATCGTGGCCACTGCAAAAATCCACCAGCTGATATTAACCCTGTATGGAAAATCTGCGAGCCAGTTATTCATAGCCCACCATGCAACCGGAAAAGCAATGATGGATGCAATTAAAACGAGCTTGAGGAAGTTTTTGGAAAGCAATGCGACAATATTGAATACGTTAGCGCCTAATACTTTTCTTATTCCTATTTCTTTGGTGCGTTGCTCAGCGCTGAATGCCGCTAAACCAAAGAGACCCATGCATCCTACGATGATGGCCATTAAAGCGAAAATCCAAAGAAGATCACTCAGCTTTTCTTCATTCTTATACATTTTGCCATAGCTGTCATCCATGAACTTGTAATCGAGCGGGTAACCAGGGGAAAATTTATTCCATATATTATTGATGAATGCGATTGTGCCTTTCATGTCAGCAGTCTTCAATTTCACAGCAACTTTAAAGGCCACCTGCGGATAGATCTGGATGACGGAAGCGCTCACTTTCTCATGCAGGCTCTTATAATGAAAGTCCTGAACCACACCGATGATCCTTCCTTCTTTTACAGGATGTGCTGTGTCTTTCGGCACCCATTCGTTCCAGCTAATCGGCTGACCAATCGCTTTTTGCGCAGAACCTAAACCAAATTCTTTTACTGCGGTTTCATTAATAATAAAAGCTTGTCTCTCATCGGTAGCCATATCTTTTGAGAAATCTCTTCCGGCAATAATTCTGAGACCCAGCGTTTTTATATAATCATAATCACCGATAAATACACTGGAAGGAAATTCTTTATTGTCATTTTTGCCCGGCACCTTCACGCCATCACCGGCAAACTGGTCTCCCGGCAATCCATAACCGGAAGTGACTGATACCACATTTGGTGAACGCTTAAGCTCTGATTTAAATGTCTCCAGGTTTTTCTCCACATCACCTCTTATCTGGAAGTAAAGAATTTGTTCTTTGTTGAAACCAAGATCTTTATTATTTAAATATTTTGTTTGCTTGTAAACGATCATGGTAGAAACAATAAGTAATGCAGAGAGTGCAAATTGCATTACTACGAGTGCCTGCCTCAACCACGCATTACCTGCGCCGCCTCCAGTCGGTTTCATACTTTTTAAAACTTTGATCGGCTGAAAACCAGAGAGCACCAAAGCAGGATAAATACCTGCCAGCATACCGATGACCACGCCAGCTGCTAAAATAAATAATCCCAAAAGCGGGTGAGTAACAGGATTGAATTCAATTGATTTATCTGTAAAATTATTTAATGCCGGAACAATGAAAACCGTGGCTATTGTTGCGATGATCATGGAAATAACTGCAAGAAAAACAGTTTCACCAATGAATTGAAAAACTAACTGCCTGCGGTCTGCCCCCACTACTTTTCGTACACCAATCTCTTTAGCTCTCCTGAATGACCTCGCGGTTGCGAGATTGATAAAATTAAAACAGGCAATAATGAGCACAAACAATGCGATGATCGTTAATGCTTTCACATAGGTTTCATTTCCGCGGATTGCATTATCATAAATGAAGTCTGCAGATTTAAGATGGATGTCATACAGATGCTGAAAGAAAGGCAGGTATTTTGCACCTTCGAATGTTGGATAAATTTCTTTTTTAACATACGCCTGCAGTTTGTTTTGCAATAGCTGTGCATTAGCGCCTGGCTTTAATTTTGCATAAGTAAAAAACTGTTGCCATGTCCATTTTTCCATTCTTGCTTTCGGAAGGCCGGCAGCCGACATAGGCATCAGGTAATTAAAGTTCAGGTGAAAATGATCAGGCAGTTTAGCTAATACGCCTTTTACCATCAGGTCTCCTTTATCGATCTTCAATACTTTACCGATCGGGTTTTCATTACCGAAATATTTTTTTGCCAGTTCCTCAGAAATAACAATAGAAGAAGGTGCATTAAGCGCTGTATTAATATCGCCTTTAAGGAACTTCAATGGAAACACGCGGAAGAAAGTGGAGTCTACGATCCAGCCTTTTTCTTCATAACCTTTTTTGGCACCAGTTTCCATCAGGAATTTATCACCCGACATCATGATCCTCGCGGTCTCATCAACCTCAGGATACTGTCGCTTTAAAAAAGTTGCGAATGCCGGCGCAATAGGCGCATTGAATGTAACGGTATTATTATCTTTTCTTTCTTCATAAATGCGGTAAACATTTTCTCCCCCGGCAATGCTTTTATCAAATTGCCATTCATCCCACACAAATAAACCAATGGCCATACAACCGATTATGCCAATTGTAAGACTGGCAATATTAATGATGGCGAAGCCTTTGTGGCGGCTCAAATTCCTGAGGGCGGTTTTGAAGTAGTTTCTAATCATAAAAAAGTATTAGCTGGTGTAGAATGTTTAAGTTTTGCTTATTATTAAGAGTTGACAACTGGCTAAAAGTTGTCAACCCTTTGGTTTATTTATTTCCCCGATCTCATCCCTCATTTCTCATCATTCCGTCCTCAAACTCTTCACCGGGTTCGCAATCGCTGCTTTTATTGCCTGGAAGCTCACAGTAACAAATGCGATTACCAGCGCAAGTATCGCTGCACCTGCGAATATCCACACGCTCATATTGATCCTGTATGCGAAATCCTGCAACCACGTGTGCATGAAATACCATGCAACCGGTGCTGCAATAACAAAAGCGATCATTACCAGTTTTATAAAATCTTTTGCCAGCAATCCAACCACATTTGCAACAGATGCTCCCAGCACTTTTCTTATACCGATCTCTTTTATTCGCTGTTCTGCAGCATAAGTAACAAGGCCAAATAATCCAAGGCATGCTATTAAAATGGCGAGTACCGCAAAAGCGATAAATATCTGACCCGACCTTTGTTCCGTTCTGTACATCTCGTCGAAATCTTCATTGAGGAAACTATAATTAACCGGTTGCCCCGGAACGTAAGCTTTCCATGTTTTTTTCACAGCGTCGATCGTTGCCTGTGTATTGCCTGGTTTTATTCTGAAAGACATCGCAGATGTGCTCTTGCCCAGGTGCATACAAAGCGCACCGATATTCTGGCGAAGTGAAGAAAAATTAAAATCCTTTATTACTCCGAGCACATTGAGTGTTTGTGTCTGGCCTGTTTTAACCTCTTTCACCACAGTGATTTTCTGGCCAACGGCATTTTTAAATCCAAAAAGTTTTGCTGCTGTCTCATTAATAAGTACGCTGTTGCTGTCTGTGGGCATATCATGCATAAAACCTCTTCCTGCAATGATCTGCATTCCGAAAGTTTTGATATAATCTTCATCAACTGCCCAATATTGCGAAGACACAGCCTTACTGTTATCAACAACGGTACCTGCGAAGAAAGCTTCTTCATCGCGACTGGAAGGGTTTACCGGCAGGTAACCAGACCTTGTTCCGGAAACAATATTTGAGTTCTGTAAAATTTCTTTTTTAAAGGTCCCCGATTGTTTATCGAGCACATAGGCATCCCTTATGATCAATACCTGCTCTTTATTGAATCCTAATTTTTTATTTTGAATGAACTTAAGCTGGCTGTAAATAACAATCGTTGAAATGATCAGTGTAATGGAAATAAAAAACTGAAAAACCACCAGCGCATTTCTGAAAAAACTTCTTTTGAAACCGTTTGCCAGTGTGCCTTTCAGAACAGCGATCGGTTTAAAGGAGGAGAGATAAAAAGCAGGGTAGATACCTGCAACCATGCCGGTAACAATGGCAAATAATATAACTGCAGGAAGCATTAAAGGATGTGCCGATGGCGAAAGACTGATCGTTTTCACCGCCACATTATTAAAGTAGGGGAGTATTAAATACGCAATGACCAGGGCGATAACAAAACCCAGTAAGCTCATCAGTACAGACTCAGAAAGGAATTGTGTAATGAGATTTTTCTTCTGTGTGCCAAGTACTTTTCTTATACCCACTTCTTTTGCTCTTGAAGAAGAACGGGCCGTTGACAGGTTCATGAAATTAACACAAGCGATAAGGAGAATAAAAACTGCTATGAAAGAAAAGATGTAAACAATTTTTATGTCTGATGTCGGTCCGAGTTCAGCAATACGATCCGAATGAAGGTGGATGTCTGTTAAAGGAATGATAGAAAGCTTTATAAAGTTTCCTGATTTCCTGAATTCCTCCTCTGTAATATTGAGCAATTGTTTAGCCTGCGGAAATATATAACGACTCAGTAAACCAGGTAATTTCTTTTCAAAGGATTTAGCATTTGCATCTTTTCTTAAAACAACATAGGTATTGAAATTAAAACTGACCCAGGTATTTCTTTTTGCTTCTTCAACTCCAGCAAGTGATACGAAGAAGTCATATTTAAAATGCGAGTTATCCGGCATGTCTTTTACTATACCACTTACTTTATAGTTGTCGGTGTTATCAAAACGCATTGTTTGCCCGATGGCATTTTTACTGCCAAAATATTTTTTAGCAGTTGATTCGCTGATCACAACGGTATTCGGATCTTTTAATGCTGTCCGCGGATCACCGGCAACAAAAGGAATAGTAAAAACTTTAAAGACAGTGGAGTCTGTATAAATGATGCGGTTCTCTTTCAGGTTTTCATTTCCCTTTTTTACCAGCGACGAACCGTAGTCACGAAAACGCACAGCGGTTTCAACTTCCGGAAAATCATGAATGAGTGTAGCTGCTAAAGGGTCAGGACATACCGCAAGCATCTGGGGAATTTCGCCGAATTTAATATCGGCATTAATGCGGTAAGTACGATCTGCTTTTTCATTATAGCGGTCATAGCCCAGTTCATCAATCACATATAATGAGATAAGCAAACAGGTCGCAATACCAATGGCAAGGCCAAAAATATTAATGGCCGAAAAGCCTTTGTTCTTCCAAAGATTTCGCAGTGCAGTTTTGATGTAGTTTTTAAACATAAAAAGCTTTTATGTATTACGTTTTGCTCCAGCTATTGTTACTTATTGTATTCTAATTGTCTAATTATCGAATTGTCAAATTGCCTTTTCCTCCTAATCCTTTAAATCCTCCCAAATCAAGGTTCAGAAACTTACTCCGTCCTCAAACTCTTTACAGGGTTTGCTACAGCCGCTCTTATCGACTGGTAGCCTATTGTAACCAGCGCCACCAGTATTACCGCCAATGCAGAAAGTCCAAACATCCACCAGGTGATACTGATACGATAAGGATAATCTTCCAGCCATTTATTCATTACTAACCATGCTGCAGGCGACGCGATCAATGCAGCAATGATCACCAGCTTTAAAAAATCCACTGATAATTTTCTCACTATAAGTGCCACAGAAGCGCCGAGCACTTTCCTGATGCCAATTTCTTTTGTACGTTTTTCTGCTGACAGCGTGGCTAGGCCGAATAAACCGATGCAAGAAATGAAGATGGTTAGCAGTGCCCCGAAAGTGATGATCTGTTTCCACTTCGCTTCTTTCTCATATTGCTCCTCATTTTTTTCATCTTTAAAAGAATAATGATAAGGTTGAAAAAGGAACATTTTTTTAAACGTCTTTTCAATAAAACGCAATGTGCTGGACGTGCCGCCGGGTTTTAGTTTAATGAACACATCACCGTAATGGTAGCTTGGGTTCATTGTAAAAAGTTGCGGACCGATCTTTTCAGTAAGCGCCGTGTAGTGGTAGTCTTTAAAGACACCAATTACTCTGTATTTTTTATTACGATAGAAAAAGTCGACCTGCTTTCCCAGCGGATCTTTCCAGCCCGCTTCTTTTGCAAACGTTTCATTAATGACAGCCGCATCAGCGCTATCACTTGTAAAATCTTTAGAAAAATTTCTTCCTTTTGATATTGGTATCTGGAAGAGCGGCAGATAGTTTTCATCCACATGTTTAAAATCAAAGTGGATGTCTTTTCCTCCGTTAATACGGGCAACCGTTCCCCACCTTCCGCCCTGGTCAGATGAAACAGTTTGTATAGAAGGATTTTTTAAAAGTTCATTCCTGAAAACGTCCAGCTTTTGCCTGTCTATAGAGCCGGCATCTACGATCGCCACATTTTTATCATTATAACCCAGGTCAAAGTGGGTGAGATAGTTGAACTGCGAATAAATGATCATTGTAGAAACAATAAGAAAAGTCGCAAGCGTAAATTGAAATATCACTAATCCTTTTGCGAGATAATTTTTTCCTCCCAGCCTGAAACGACCATATAAAGTTTGTACAGGATTAAACTTCGATAAAATAATTGCCGGGTAAAAGCCTGCCATCAGCCCGGTAAAAAGAAAAAGTAAAATATAACCAGCAATCAGTTTAAAGTCGAATAAATAAGAAAAAGCAAGCGCCTTATTTGAAAGGGTATTAAAAAAAGGAAGGGCCAGTTGTACTAAAATAATAGCTAATAAGAAAGAGAAGAAGCTAAGAATAAAGGATTCCCCCAGGAACTGTGCGATCAGTTGTTTCCTTTGTCCGCCCACCACTTTGCGTATGCCGATTTCTTTTGCTCTCTTTAAAGATTGCGCTACTGTAAGGTTGATGAAGTTAATACACGCTATTAGCAGAATAAACAAAGCTATCCCTGTAAGAATATAAGAATACATCGGGTTGCTCGCATCCGTTAACCCGTTATCAGATGCAAAGTCGGTGCTCATGTGCATATCCAGTAATGGTTGCAGGCCGAATTGCGCCTTCTCTTTGAACCCAAATTTATCAGCCATCTCTTTTAACTGCTGTGCCGCATCGGTCCTGAATACACTTGCAAATTTCGCCTCAACTGCTTTAGCATTTGCACCTGGTCTAAGCACAACAAAAGTGTTGAGGAAAAAATTCATCCACTGGTCATCATTGTTCTTCAATTGTTCGAACTTGATGGGCACAAGCATTTTGATCTTGATCGAAGAATTTTGCGGCGATCTTTTTGTTACTGCCGACACGGTAAAGGGTTCAAATTTTTCTCCTGTGTTTAATTCAAGTACCTGGCCCACAGGATTTTTTTTGCCAAAATATTTTTCTGCAATGTCTTCAGAAAGCACAATTGAATGAATGTCCTTTAGCGCAGTTTTTCGGTTCCCGGCGATTAACGGAAATGAAAACACAGAAAAGAAATTTTCATCAACATAAAGTGCGGTCTGCTCAAATGCTTCTGTTCCGTGTTTAACAGCGAAGGAAGCGCTTTGCACCCTTACAAACTCTTCAATTTCAGGGATGGACTGTTTAAACTTCGGCCCCGGTACCATACCTGTATTTCCCGTTTTAGTTACATGGCCATCATCACCGGTCAGAACTGAAGTAATGCGAAATATATTTTCTTTCTTTTCATGAAACCGGTCATAACTAACCTCATCCTTGCTATAAAGAAATATCAGCATGCAACACGCAAGTCCAACGCTAAGTCCGGCGATATTAATGATCGAAAAACTTTTGTTCCTCCATAAATTCCTCAACGCTGTTTTCAGATAGTTTTTAAACATAAGAGAAGCTTTAGATGATAAATTTTTTTGTGACCCGGCTTTTGATTTTTCATAGCGACACCTGTTGCGTCGCACTTTTCTACGTCCCGATCTTTTTGCAGCATTCGCCCTTTCAGGGCGATGCCTCATTCATAGTTTGTTTAGTATTTGCATTTTCTCCAGGCCATTGTCAAATTGTCGAATTACCAAATTGTTGAATTGCCTTTTCCTTCAAATCTTTTAAATCCCCCAAATCCCCGTTCAGATACTACTCCGTTCTCAAACTTTTCACCGGGTTTGCAAGTGCCGCTTTTATTGCCTGGAAACTGATCGTCATAAATGCGATCACCATGGCAAATGCACCGGCCAAAACAAATACCCATACACTTATGTTAATTCTGTAAGCGAAATTGTTCAGCCACTTATTCATAAAGTACCAGGCAAGAGGAGATGCAATGATCAATGCAACTAATACGAGCAGGATAAAATCTTTCGATAGCAGCAGTATAATTTCATTAACGGTAGCACCCAGCACTTTGCGAATGCCAATCTCTTTTGTTTTTCTGCTAACCACAAAAGCGATCAATCCCCATAGACCAATACAGCAAATGAAAATTGAAATGCCTGAGAATGCTTTGAATAAATTGAAATCTTTTGTTTCCTGCTCATACCTTGCTGCAAGTGTTTCATCAATAAACTTCATCCCATACACATCATTAGGATAAACCTTTCTCCATGCGTTTTCCACTTTAGCAAGCGTTGTTCGTAAACTTGCCGGCGCGATCTTAATACCTGCGGCATAATAGAAGTAACGGAACGGCATCAGTCCAACCTGTGTTATACCCTGGTGCAGGGAAGTTGTATGAAAATCTTTTGTAACGCCAACAATAGTAGGCTGGTAATCATTGATACCTATTTTAAAGCGTTTTCCAATAGCATCTGAATTCTTTTTGTAACCCAATGTTTTTACCGCCGTCTCATTGATGACAATGGTTTTATTAATATTTTTTTCTTCCGAATCAAAGAACCATCTGCCGGCTACGAGGCGAATACCATAAGTCTCCAGGTAAGCTGCATCGCATGGGATGATCCTGATACTGTAATCTGTTTTAGAAGAAAGTTGCGGAGCTTCCATACTGGTACTAAATCCATTATCGGAGATGGGAGCGCCAAGGCAGAAAGACATTTTTTGAATACCAGGCTCATTTTGTAATAAATTTTTGAACGCTTCCATTTTCGCACTGTCACTTACCGGTAATCCTACTTCAACAACAGCCTCTTTATTAAAGCCGAGCGATTTGCTGTTGAAATAATTCACCTGTTTAGAAATAATGATAGTGCAAATAATTAATGCGATCGAAGTGGTGAACTGAAATACTACAAGGCCTTTCCTGATCAGCGTTGAAGATTTGCCGGGCATACTTAATTGATTCTTTAAAGAATCTATCGGGTTAAAGCCCGCCAGTATAATTGCCGGATAAGCACCTGATATAAAGCTGATGAACACAACGAGCAATATTCCACCAATGAAAAATTTTGGATTCAATAACTGTGTAAGGGAAACTGATTTATCCAGTATATGATTGATCGGGCTGATCATAGCCGATGCAATCACAATACCGATCAGTGCTGCGATAAAAGTAATAACGAATGTCTCGTACAGGTAAAATGAAAATAATTGTGCTTTAGAGGCGCCAATCGTTTTCCTGATACCTACTTCTTTTGATTTGGAAAATGCGAGAGAGGTGGAAAGGTTAATATAATTAACGCAGGCGATCAGTAAGATAAATCCACCCAGCAGGAGCAGCATGTCAATATATTTTTTGCTGATCGTGTAAGAAGGATTTTCATTTTCATATACCGGGTCAAAGTGAATTTGCTGCAAAGGTTGTAAAAACATTTTTTCCTTCTTCTCCCTGTCGTTCGTAGCGCTTTTTTGTACTACGTTATAAAGTGCTTTTTCGGTTTCATTGATTTGTGAGAGGTCCGGTAATCTTACATAACAGAAACCATTGCTGTGAACGCCCCATTGGTCAGGACTGATACCAGCTAAAAATTCAGGTGTTAGCGTAGAAAAGGAAACAAACATGCTCACCGGTAAATGTGTCGTAACCGGAATGTCTTTGATGATCGCTGCTACCTGGATATCAGCTTTATTATCCACCCTGATTATTTTTCCTATCGGATCCTCGTTGCCAAAATATCTTTTAGCAAGAGATGCTGTCAGAATGGCTTTCTTTGGCTCCTTCAATGCTGCAGCACTTCCTCTCAGCCAAAATCCTTTGATCCTGCTATAGTTAAGCACATCAAAAAAAAGTGAATCAGCAAACACCACATTCTTTTCAATGAACGGCGCATTGCCGCCAATCTTCACGTTCATCTCTTTTACAAAATGAATTTCAGTTGCCTTAATGCCTGCAGACTCAGTTCTTAATAATTTTGCAAGCGGATAAGGAACAATGGCCCTGTCCGTTGCCTTAGCGTCTCTGTCTGTTTTACTTACCACCCTGAAAACATGGTTACTGTTAGAATGAAGGTCATCGAACCTGTTTTCATAATCATCAATCAAAAAAATGATCACTATGGCCGCGATACTTACTGATAGTCCCAGTAAATTGATCAGCGTAAAGCTTTTATACCTCAGCATTCCACGCAACACCTGCTTTAAATTATGTAGTAACATTCTTTTGATTTATATAAGCACTATAATTTCTACTCATTCATTACTCATCTCATCCCTCATTACTCATCATTCCGTTCTCAAACTATTCACCGGGTTTGCCATCGCCGCTTTCACTGCCTGCACACCAATTGTTACTAAAGCAATTAATGCTGCAATTGCTGCACTCACGGCGAATATCCACCAGCTGATATTGGTTCGGTATGCGAAGTCCTGCAACCACTGGTGCATAGAGTACCATGCTACCGGAAACGCGATAACGGCGGAAATTCCAACCAGCTTTAAAAAATCTTTTGATAATAGCTGAACGATATTATTAATAGAAGCACCCAGTACTTTGCGAATACCGATCTCTTTTACTCTTTGGGAAATGGTAAATGCAGAGAGACCGAATAAGCCGAGGCATGCAATGAAGATCGCTATACAGGCGAAGCTGCTGATCAATGTGCCTTGCTTTTGTTCTGCCTCATATAGTTTATTAAAATTCTCATCCTGGAATGTGAATGAATAAGGTGTTTCGGGCAAGAATTTGGTCCATACATGTTCCACATATTTCAAGGTCGCCTGCAGGTTCTGACCAGTAAGCTTAACAGACAAACGATTATAACCTCTTCTTGGAGGTAACTGGAAAAGTATCGGAACAATTTTCTCATGCAGCGATTCAAAATGAAAATCTTTTACTACTCCCGCAACGGTACCGAGACGGCCGCCATACTGAACCTTTTTACCCAGTGCAGCTTGCGGAGATTTCCAACCGATTATTTTTACCGCAGCTTCATTCAAAACGAAAGAAGAAGTATCTGTTGAAAAATCTCTTGAGAAATTTCTGCCCGCTGCCATTTGAATTCCGTATGTAGGAATGAAATCCTCATCGATCCTCATCCATTTTACATCCAGCTGCTGCGGTTGCATAGAATCGCCTGCGGGCAATGCAACACCCAAAGCATCCAGTAATCTTCCGGAAGGTATCCGGGAAGAACGTGAGATAGATTTAATACCAGGATTTCTCAATAGTTCATTCCTGAAGGCATCGTACTGCGGAGCAAGTGCGGTGGTATAGCTCATGGTGATCACATGATCTTTATTAAGCCCTAACGATTTTTCCTGCACATATTTCAGCTGGCGAAAAACAATAGCCGTGCAAATGATCAATATGATAGAAACAGCAAATTGGAACACAACCAAAACCTGCCTGAAAGAAAAAGTGCTTTTACCAGTACTAAAAACTCCTTTCAAAACTTTTACCGGTTGAAAAGAGGACATGAACAATGCAGGATATAACCCGGAAAGAACACCTACTAAAAAAGGTGTTACGAACAATGGAAGAAGTATGTACCATTTTAATAAAATGGATAATGATAATTCCTGACCTGTCAGTTTATTCAGCCATGGTAATGCGAGTGCAGAAATGGCTATTGCCAGTACTAAAGCGACGAGCGAAATAAAAACTGATTCTGAAAGAAACTGCCATATAATTTCTTTTTTCCTTGCACCAATTGTTTTGCGGATACCAATTTCTTTTGCTCTTAAAGAAGAACGGGCCGTAGAAAGATTCATGTAATTAATACCAGCGATCAGTAAAATAAAGAAAGCAATAACTGAAAAAATGTAAACACGTTTGATATCGCCATTCGCTTCTATTTCATCATCCAGATGTGAGTTAAGATGGATGTCTGTAAATTTCTGCAGGTATAAATGCGTGAATTTCGATCCTTTAAAATTAGCGGGCTCGCCGGGGAAGTGCATGTGCCTGTCAATAAAAGCAGGAAGCTGTGCCTCTAACTTTTTGCCATCATAATTTGCAGGTAAAGTGATATAAGTATAGAATGAATTATTTCCCCAGTTGGTACGCAATCCTTCTTCACCATAAACCGAAGTATCTTTAAGTGTGTTAAATGAGATCAGAATTTCAGGATGAACATGCGTATTAGAAGGGAAGGCTTGGTAAACACCAGCCACGGTACAGTTTAACTGGTTGTCGAGCCTTACTAATTTATTGACGGGGTTTTCATTGCCGAAATATTTTTTAGCGACTTCTTCGGTGATCAGTATATGAAACGGCTGTTCCAAAGCTTGTTTTAAACTGCCTGATTTCATTTTCACATCAAACACGTTCCCTATATTTTCATCAGCAAAAAATACTTTGGTTTCAAAGAATTTTTTATCGCCAAAAACAAACGAAGTGTTTCCGTTAGATAATAAACGGGTCATCGATTTTACTTCGGGGAAATCGTTTTTGAGTAACGGACCCACCGGCGGTGCTACTGCACTGAGTTTCAGGCTCACAACTCCCTGGTCGTTATGAAAACTTCGCGTAACACGATATACATTATTTGCATTCGGCTGATTCTTATCAAAACTCACTTCATTCAATATATAAGAAAGGATCAGCAGGCAGCAGGCGAAGCCGACTGTTAAACCAAACAAGTTAATAAACGAGATGAATTTGTATTTCATCAGGTTCCTTACGCTTATGCGGATATAGTTTTTAAACATAACTCAGGGTTTATAAAATTTATTCAATTGTCGAATTACCAAAGTGTTTCCGGGCTCATTTCTCATCACTCATTACTCATCACTCATTCGCCTCATTCCGATCTCAAACTCTTCACAGGGTTACTCAGCGCCGCTTTAATCGATTTATATCCTACAGTTAACCATGCAATAATTACCGATGAAAGAATTGCCAGTGCGAACACCCATATACTCAGGCTCACTTTGTAAGCAAAATTGTTCAGCCAGTTGCTCATCATATAATACGCTACGGGTACTGCTACCGCAAATGCGACAAGAATGAGAATTGTAAATTCTTTTGAGAACAGGAAAATGATATTGGCTACTGAAGCACCCAGCACTTTTCTGATCCCCACTTCTTTTGTTCTCTGCGCGGCCATAAAAGAAACAAGTCCGTATAACCCTAAGCAGGAGATCAAAATAGCAATGCCTGCAAAAATTTTATATAATAGTGAAAGCTGGTTTTCCTGCTCATAGAACTTGTTGATACGTTCATCCATAAAAGTTGGAGCATATACGTATTCAGGGAAAAACTGGTTCCAGACTTTCTCTATTTCTGCCTGTGTTTGTTTAAGGTTGCTTGTAGTTAATTTAACGCCGGTAAAATAATAACGCTTCGCTCTTTGTGCCAGCATTAAAGGCTTTACAGATTCTCTAAGCGAATTGGTTTTAAAATCTTTTACCACACCTACGATAGTGCGCCATGAATTCCGGTTTACCCTTAAGACATGGCCAAGTATATCTGCTGGTGTTTTTATTCCTAATTTTTTTACCAGCGTCTCATTCACGACAATTTCATTTATCGTATCGCTCTTAGTAAAAATGCGGCCCGCAACTAATTGAAGCCCGTATGTTTTAAAATAATCTTCATCACCAAATTTTCTGAAGATGTCAAACTTCTCATCGGGCTTATGATCAAAGGCGAAATTGCCGCTGTTGTTACTTTCAGAAGAAGGCACATCAGAACTGAAACTCACCGATTTAACACCATTGATAGATAAAAGTTTTTGCTTAAATGCGGGCTGCCGCAGATTTACAGAACTGTCAACATTGCTATTAAGTACAAGTACCGCTTCTTTATTAAATCCAAGATCTGCCTTGCGAATAAAGTTCATCTGGCTCACCGCCACGATGGTTCCTATGATCAGTACCTGCGAGATAGCAAACTGTGTTACCACCAATCCTCTTCTCAATGAAATGCCGCCTACCGTCGCTGAGGTAATTTTATTTTTTAAGGCAAGCGCAGGTTTAAAGCCAGATAAAATAAGTGAAGGATAGGTACCTGCAAGCAGCGTTACTACTACAGCAAGCGCCGCCATGAAACCGATGGTTGATAAATTAAGCAGGCTAAGTTTTTCTTCAATCGAAGCCACGTTTTTTATGTAAGGCAAACAAATAGTTGCGATCACAGAAGCAAGTATGATAGCAGTTAAGACAATGATCCAGGTTTCGCCAATCACCTGCCAGAAAAGTTGACGCCTGTTGCTTCCTAAAACTTTTCTTATACCTACTTCTTTTGAACGGCCCACAGCCTGTGCAGTGGCCAGGTTAATGAAGTTGATGCAAGCCATAATAATGATGAACAAACCGATCAGCGATAAGGTCCACAAAGTTGTTTTGCTGGTGATATGATTGCCAAATGTGCCGATCCTGTTATCGAAGTGTACCTCTTTTAAAGGTTGCAGAAAGTTGTAAACTTTATCATTTTTCTTTGAACCCTTATTATAATGTTCATTGCTAAAGCGAACCAATAGTTTATTAATGCCTTCTGCAGAAACATTGGGAGGCAGCAACATAAAAGCCTGAAAACTGCTGGTTACATTTCCAAAATCTGTTGTATATCCATATACATTCGGATAGCTCTTCATCGTCTCGTAAGAAGCAATGACACCCAAAGGAAAATCAGTGTTCACCGCAATATCTTCTAACACACCTGCGATTTTTACAGTTGCTGTATTATCCAGTTTGATAAGTCCGCCAATGGCAGACTGCCATTTGCCATAATATTTTTCGGCCATTTTTTTTGTCAGCACGGCTACGTTCGGTGCCTTCAAAACATCAGGTGAACCAATGAGCCACTTATATTGGAACACTGAAAATATCTGCGGATCAGAAAAGAATATCCCCGTCTCTTCTATGAATTTTTTATTGGAGAATGCATTCGCATCTTTTGGATCCAGCACCGTTACCTGGCAATTATAATTGGAGAACATGGCACCTGTTTTTGCTTGCGGACACTGGGCACGCAGGGCATCATAGGCCGGGAAAGGAACACCTTCACCATAATAAGTTCCTTCTTCATTTACACGGGTAGAAGCTACATGATAAATATGATCGTAGTTCGGTTGAAATTTATCATAGCTCAATTCATACTTCACTACTGTGAACAACAGGAGACAAGCCGCAATACCTATGGCAAGACCTATAATGTTTATAGCCGTATAAGCTTTATGCCTTATCACATTTCTCCAGGCGATCCTGAAATAATTCTTCAACATGTTTTGATCGTATTATGTTATTTTTTACTTTATTCAGTTCTTAAACTTTTTACAGGATTGGCAACCGCTGCTTTTATCGCCTGGAAGCTGATGGTTGCAAGTGCTATCAATAAGATGCTTAACCCGGCTATGACGAATACTGTCCAGCCAATATTTATCCTGTACGCAAAATCTTCCAGCCATTTATGCATGGCCCACCATGCAACAGGAAAAGAGATCAAGGCTGCAGCTATAGTCAGTTTTAAAAAGTCTTTTGATAATAAGCTAACAAGGCTCTGAACAGATGCGCCCAATACTTTGCGAATGCCGATTTCTTTCGTTCGTCTCTCTGCAACAAATGCACATAAGCCAAATAAACCAAGGCAGGCGATAAAAATGGAAAGGCCGGCGAATACGCTGAATAATTTTCCTAAGCGTTGTTCAGAACGGTACTGCGAATCGAACTCTGCATCGAGGAAATTGTAATCAAATGGTTCGCCCGGGGCAAATGATTTCCATTTACTTTCCAGTTGACTGATCGTATTGTTGATATTGCCGGGCCGTATTCTTGCAAGGATATGAGACACCCCGATATCATAAGTTCGGGAAGATGTATGAAACAGTGCAAAAGGTATCATCGAATTTTGCAGCGATTGTACATTGAAGTTTTTTACAACGCCTATCACCTGGAAAAGCTGGTTATTATTACCGGGATATTGTATCCATTTACCAACAGGATCCTTCCACCCGATCTGTTTTGCAGCTTCTTCATTTAGAACGACAGAAGCAGAATCTGAAAATGCTTTTGAAAAGTTCCGGCCTTTTAAAACTTTTATTTTTAATGTCGGTACAAAAGCCTCGTCTACCATAAAAGAAGACAGGGCGATTTCCCTGGCGATATGCTCATTATTTTCCGCTTTGGGCTCATATCCATCTCCAAAAAGAGAACCGGTAGGAATGCTGGTTGAAATACTTGCATTGCTTACACCGGGTAACTGGCTGATGGTCTCACGAAAACTCTCCTCGCTTTTACCGAGCCTGTTTGTGCTGGTGATCACGAGTACATTTTCTTTATTTAATCCCATATCAGCATTTCTGAAAAATTTCAGTTGCTTCCACACGATCAGTGTACTAATGATAATAATGGAAGAGATAGTAAACTGGAAAACAACGAGGCCGTTCCTGATCAGCAAACTTTTTTTACCGGAAGAGAAAAGATTTTTGCCTTTTAAAACTGCTGCAGGTTTAAATGAAGTGAGATAAAACGCCGGGTAGCTTCCTGCTAGAAAACCAATAATGATAATAAGTCCTATGATTGCAAATAAAACCGCAGGAGTGAAAGCATTATTCGGATTGATGGTCTCACCAGTAATATTTGCAAATGGTTTTAATAAGAGTATTACCAAAGCAACCGCGATGATCGATGAAATAATAGTGAATAAAAATGCTTCCGCAAGAAACTGCCTGATCAATTGCCCTCTTGATGAGCCGGCGACTTTACGGATACCTACTTCTTTGGCTCTCTTAGAAGAACGGGCAGTAGAAAGATTCATGAAGTTTACGCAGGCAAGAATAATAATGAAGAGCGCAACGCTGGCAAAAATATAGACGTACTTAATATCGCTGATCTTACTTAACCACGGCATGCCTATTATACCAGAACGCAAATGAATGCCTGTGAGGGGAAATAAACGAAAATCCCATTTACCGGTTTTCTTTATGATCTCATCGTAAGAAGTGCCTAGTCTTTTTAAACCACTTACAGATTCTACTTTAATAACCGGACGAAACTTTGCTTCCAGTTGCTGAATACTTACTCTGTCAGTTCTTACACCTTCGCGAAGTTTTACATAGCACATGGTTTGCAACCAAACCCAGCTCCAGCTAAAGCGTTTTACCACAGGAAAGTCTGCAACTGGTGCAAGAAAATCAAATTGTATAGAAGATTCTGCGGGAACGTTTTTTAATACTGCTGTTACCGTAAAGGGTTTTTTGTCATGGTTAAGCAGAAGCGTTCTGCCAAGAACAGGTCGTTCATTGCCAAAATATTTTGTAGCCATATCTTCTGTAAGCACAACAGAGCCCGGCCTTAATAAAGCAGTAGAAACATCGCCTTCAAGAACTTTAAAATCGAAGAGCTGCAAAAAATTAGAATCTACAGCAAGTACATTTTTTTCTGTGAAGGATTTTTGTGACTGACTATTACTCTCATAACGAACAACAATATCATTTGGCTTATAAAATCTTGCGAAGCTTTCTATTTCAGGGATGTTTCGGGCAAGCGCAGAACCAACGGGAGGTGGCGTATTACCTGCCCAGTATTCCTGTCCATCGTTCATGCCATTGAGCGTTACCTGGAAAATACGGCCTGCATCTTTATGGAATTTGTCATAGCTCAGTTCGTGTTGAATAAAGATCACGATCATTAATGCGCAGGCTATGCCGATGCTTAATCCTGAAATATGGATAAAGCTGCTCATTTTATTACGCTGTATATTTCGCCAGGCGATCTTAAAATAGTTCTTTATCATATTTCAGGTTTTATCAGAACTCAATACGGAATTCAGAATTCAGAATTCAGAATTCTGAATTATTTGGTGCCTCCTCTATGTGTTTACTCCGTTCTCAAACTCTTCACCGGGTTCGCCACCGCTGCTTTTATTGCCTGGTAACTTACTGTTGCGACAGCAATAAATAATGCTGCAAGTCCTGCGAGTATAAATGCTTCTGCACCCAACGAAATTCTGTAAGCAAAACTTTGAAGCCATTTATAAAGGGTGAACCACGCAATAGGAGAGGCGATCACGAATGCGATCAACACCAGCTTTAAAAAATCTTTTGACAGCATACCTACCAGGCCCATAACTGTTGCGCCCATTACTTTTCTAACGCCAATTTCTTTTGTTCTTTGTATAGTGCTGTAAGATGCAAGACCCAGTAAGCCGAGACAGGAAATAAGAATTGCGAGTACGGCAAAATTGAGGAACAGATTACCAAAGCGTACTTCGCTTCTGTACTGCCTGTCGAAAAATTCATCGAGAAAATAATAACTGAATGGCCTGTTAGGGATCATCGCTTTCCACTTTTTTTCAATTGCGGCAATAGTGGCGGTAACATCTTTGCCAGAAATATTTGCAGAAATAAGATTGCATCTGTCCGGCTCTATCCGCATGCTCAACGGTTTGATCTCCTGCTGCAAGGAACGGAAATGGAAATCTTTCATTACACCTATGATCTTTCCTTCACGACCCCATTGTTTAAAACGTTTGCCAATTGCCTGTTGCGGAGAAGTGTAACCAAACATTTTAATCGCAGCTTCGTTTAATACCATCGCCTGCGTTGTGTCTGTAGCAAACTGCCTGTTGAAACCACGGCCCGCAATAATTTTTATTTTATACTGGTTGATATAATCAAAGTCAACAAAATAAAGATCGAGGTTGGCTATCTGCAGGTCGCCTTTTTTATTTTCTATTTCAGAGTAAGCGCCGGGGTTTCCTCCGCCGGGTACACTCGAAGAAGCGGACGCGGATTTAACCTGCGGAATAGTATTTAACGATTGAAAGAAAGCGGTTCTTGCAGGGTCGCCATCTGTATCTATCACCAGCATCTGGTCTTTATTAAAACCAAGATCCTGCGTGCGCATATAATGCATTTGCTTATAGACAACAATAGTTCCTATAATGAGTGCGATTGAAATAGTGAACTGTGCAACCACTAATCCTTTTCTTAAAAGAATGCCTCGTGTGCCGGTAGAAAATCGTCCTTTTAAAACAATCACCGGTTTAAAAGAAGATAATACAAGGGCAGGATAAACACCTGCGAGCAAACCAATAATAATGGCACTGCCCAGGAGCATTAACAGCGTAAGCGGGTCTGTAAAGATTCCTTCGCTGATCTTTTTTCCGGCTAGCTGGTTAAACAATGGCAGCAGTAAAGAAGATAAAAGCAGTGTGAGGAAAAATGCAATTACACACAGGATAATTGACTCACCGATAAACTGTCCGGTCAGTTGTTTTTTTCCTGCGCCCACCACTTTTCTTATACCTACTTCTTTGGCTCTTTCAGTCGATCTTGCCGTAGTGAGATTAATAAAATTGATGCAGGCGATCAGTAAAATAAATACAGCAATAATGGCGAAAATGTAAACGTTGGAAATTACCGGCGTTTTGCTTCCATTACGGGTCGAGTGCAGGTATACGTCCCTTAAAGGCTCAAGAAAAAGCGTTGGGTACATTTGCGACTTCTTCATCTGTGTACCATTGCGGCTTTCCAGGAATCCCGGAAATTTTTTTTCCAATTTTTTTGGATCCACTCCCGGCTTCAATAAGAAATAAGCGTAAGAACCATAGCCACCCCAGCTGCTGTCAAGATTTTTATACTGTTGAGTAATAGTTGACATGGATATGACGATATCCATTTTTACCTGCGAATTCTCAGGAATATCTTTCATTACTCCTGTTACTTTCGTCGGTTTACCATCGCTGTCTACCAGTAAGATTTGACCCATGGGATCATTATTGCCGAAGTATTTTCTTGCTGTTGATTCACTTAAGACAATACTATATGGTTCTTTTAATGATGTTTTTCGATCACCTTTCAATAATTTAAAATCAAAGATGTTAAACAATGAAGAGTCAGCCCAGGCAGTGCTTGTCTCCTGGAATTTTATATTGCCTTTTCTCACAAGTACCTGGCCATTGGCTGCGATGCGGACAGCAGATTCTATCTCCGGGAACTCAAGTTTCGCATTAGGTGCTACTGCCCAGGACGGGCCATCTGCATTAAGTGTTTCAGTAGGCGTTTTTATATCGGCAACTACCCTGTAGATGCGGTCTGATTTAGTATGAAAATTATCATAGCTCAATTCAAAACTTATATATAGAAATATGAGAAGGCATGCCGTCATTCCTGCTGCAAGACCTATAATGTTCAGAAATGAAAACGCTTTGTGACGAGAAAGATTCCTGAATGCAACCTTGAAATAATTTTTTATCATCGTATTTTTTTACTAATCGTGAATCCTGTATCGTGAATGGTGAATGAGTCGTACATCGTACATCACGCCTCGTACTATTTAACTCTATTCTGTTCTTAAACTCTTCACCGGGTTTGCAACAGCAGCCCTGATGGCCTGGTAACTTACCGTTACAATAGCAATCATAACTGATAATAACCCAGCCAGCGCAAGTACCCACCATTGTATATTGATCCTGTAATTATATCCCTGCAACCATTTATTCATTGCCCACCATGCGATAGGAGAAGCGATGATAAAAGAAATGATTACCAGTTTTAAAAAGTCTTTTGATAAAAGTGTGGTGATGTTTGTTACTGATGCGCCTAATACTTTTCGTACGCCGATTTCTTTAATGCGGTTCTCCGCCATGTAAGTGGCGAGCCCGAATAATCCAAGACAGGAAATAAAGATCGTGAGGCCCGCAAATAATCCTGCTAAAGTACCTGTGCGTTTTTCATCAGAGAATTTCTTAGCATATTCTTCATCAACGAATTTGTATTCGAATGGATAGGCCGGGTTATATTTTTTGAAGATGGTCTCGGCTTTAGCTAAATTCCGGGAGACTGGGTTTTTATTATTGAATTTTACAAGAATGGTTTGAAACCATGCTTTTGATCCGGCGATGAGCATTGGCTTCGTCGGCTCATAGGGGTTCGTTAAAATAAAATCTTTTATCACGCCTACAATGTGCCATTGCCGGCCATTGTCTTTTACCAGTTTTCCAATGGGATTTTTAAATTTCATGATCTTTAATGCTGATTCATTAATGATCATCCCGGTGGAATCAGTAGGATATTGTTTTAAGTTAAAATCCCGGCCCTGCACGAAAGTTAAGCCTGCAGTAGTTCCCAGGTCCTCGTCTTCATTGTAACGATAGAAATCTGTTTTGTCGTTCGGATCTTTTCCTTCCCATTCCTGTCCCCATCCATCACTCCAGCTCTGTGTAGGAGGGGCGCTGGTTTTTGTTACAGATGAAGCTACCCGTGATGCCAGTAATTCATTTTTAATAAGAGGATAATTTTTTTCAAGATCCCCGGTAAACAAATGATAAATGAGATTGTTTTTATTGTAACCGGTTTCCCTGTCACGGGCATAATCTATTTGTTGTTTTACTATGATGGTACAAATGATCAATATGATAGCGAAAGTAAATTGTAATACCACCAGCACTTTGCGTGGTGTAACTAAACCATTTGCTTTTTTAAATGTTCCTTTTAAGACTTTCACCGGCTGAAAAGAGGAAAGAAAAAATGCAGGGTAACTGCCTGCGAGTATGCCTGTAAAAATAATAAAGCCAATACCTGTGAGCCAGAAGCTTACACTGCTGTAATCAATGAATAGTTTTTTGTCGGTGAGTTCATTAAATCCTTTTAAACTTAATTGTACAATAAAAATTGCCAGCACACCTGCAACCAATGCCAGTAAGATTGATTCGCCAATAAACTGGCCTATGATAGAAATCTTTTGTGCGCCAACTACTTTACGGATGCCTACTTCTTTAGCACGTTTCTCGCTGCGGGCCGTGCTTAGATTCATAAAGTTGATGCAGGCGATCAATAATATAAATGCAGCAATGATGCCGAACAATCTTACAAACTCAATTCTTCCACCGCCATCTTCCACGCCATTGGTAAAGCTTGAATGCAATCTCCATTTACTCATTGGATAAACGAACATTTCCCATTTGGGCTCTTCTTTGTCGTACTGGCGCTTATAAGTTTTAAGTTTTGCATTTATCGCCGCAACACTGGCATTCGGTTTTAATAAAACATAAGTGCGGGTGCTGTTGTTACCCCAGTTCTGATCATCATCACCTAAAAAGCGCTTATATGCCCAGGGTACTAAATATTCAAATTTGAACCTGGTATTATTTGGAAGATCTTTTAGAATACCTGTTACGGTAAAGTTTTCTTTGTTATCTATCTTAATCACTTTACCCATCGCATCCTGGCCGCTGAATAGTTTCTTCGCCAACGTTTCAGTAAGCACAATGGAATGCATGTCTTTTAAGACAGTTAAAGGATTTCCTTTCAGGAGAGGAAAACTAAACACCTGTAAAAAATTGGAGTCAACGATATTTCCCGGAACGGTAAGTTTTTTGTCTCCTATCCCGAATAAAAAGTTACTGCCCCAATCAACCCTTACAGCCTGTTCTACTTCAGGAAGGTCACGCTCCATAGAACGGGCGAGCACTTTGGGTGTAGTGTTCCAGCAGTTAAGATCGCCACTGAATTCAGCTTTGTTCCATGCTTCATAAATACGGTCTTTTTTTGCATGGAACTGGTCGTAGCTAACTTCATTTTGTATCCATAATAAAATAAGTACGGCGCTTGCCATACCTATCGCAAGACCGGAGATATTAATGATTGAAAAACCTTTACCCCGTACAAGGTTTCTGACTGCAACTTTGAAGAAATTTTTAAACATGGAGATGGATTTATAAGCGGCAGAGAAGCGTAAGATCGTGAAACGTGAATCGTGAGTCTCAATGCATTCACGTTTCACGACTCACAATTCACGTTTATACCAGTATATTTTCAGTAACGGTCTGTCCGTCCAGCATTCGGATAATACGGTGACTGTAACGTGCATCATGTTCAGAGTGCGTTACCATGATGATAGTGGTGCCGTGCTCATTCAGGTCTGTTAACAATTCCATCACTTCGTTACCATTCGATGAATCGAGGTTTCCTGTAGGCTCATCCGCGAGGATCAGTTTGGGTTTGTTTACCACGGCTCTTGCTACAGCCACACGCTGTTGCTGACCACCGGATAATTGCTGTGGGTAGTGATTACGGCGATGCATGATCTGCATTTTATCAAGCACTTCTTCAACACGCTTTTTTCTTTCTACCGTTGAAACACCGGTATATATTAAAGGAAGTTCTACGTTTTCAAAAACAGTAAGTTCATCTATCAGGTTAAAACTCTGAAACACGAAACCGATATTGTGTTTACGGATGTCGGCTCTTTTTCTTTCATTATAATGAGCGATCTCCTGGCCATTAAATTCAAAGCTGCCGGTATCAGGTTCGTCCAGCAACCCCAAAATGTTAAGCAGGGTAGATTTGCCGCAACCAGAAGGTCCCATCACGGCAACAAATTCTCCTTCTTTAACATCCATGTTCAATTTGTTAAGGGCTACAGTTTCTACCTCTTCTGTACGGTAGATCTTTTCCAGGTTGGTGATTTTGATCATGTGTTTCATTGTATATTTTTATTTTTTTAATGGTCAGATGGAATCTCGTAAACTCGATTTCATCGTATAACTGTTTTCTATTTGATTTAAAATTTATTTGTTATGATCGAAAGAAGAAATTGATAGATAGGTTCTTCCGCGTCTGTCGAATCTTTCTTCTGCGAAATTTTTTTGGTTTTTACTTTTTCCACCACCTTAAAACTATCAGCTTTCTGCAGCGGTGGTCCCGTCAGGCTCAGGCAGAAAGCCAGCAGCGGTAAATGTATCAGCAGTTTCATTTGTTAGTTTATGTTTTGGTTATTTCAATTTTCGAATTAAAATTTTAATGTTTGATCCGTCACTCATCACTCATCACTCCTAATTCTTCTTCAGCACCAGTTCCTGCATCGTCCCATAATTTTCATAACTGGATGTCACTACTTTCTCTCCTGGTTTTAATCCCTGTAATACTTCGTAGTAATCAGTATTCTGTCTTCCTAATTGTATATCGGTTTTAAAAGCCGTGCTGCCGTTATCGCTTACTTTAAATATCCAGTTACCACCGGTTTGTTGGTAGAAACCGCCTTTAGGAAGAAGGATAGCCTGTGTTTCGTCACTCAACGCTAATAAGATCTGCAGTGTTTGCCCGCGACGGATACCTTGCGGAACCGCACCCACAAACATCATATCCACCTGGAAACGGCCATTCGTAACCTGCGTATAGATCTTTTGAATTTTCAGTGTATAATTTTTATCAGCAAAAGTGAAAGTGCCAAGTAAACCCGTATATACCTGCGAGATATAATGTTCATCAACATCTACACGTACTTTAAACCCGCTCAGCACATCCAGCTGGCCCAGGCGCTCACCTTTATTTTTATTTTGTCCTATCTCTGCATCAAGCGATGTTAGTTGTCCGTCAACCGGCGCTCTTACAATCAGGTCACCTACTTTTTTACGGGTAAGCTGCAAAGCGTTTTGTGATCCGTCGTATAATTGTTTAGCCTGTGCCACACCCTGGTTCGTTGTAACAGAATCCTGTTTTAATATTTGTTGTGTCAGCTTTTTCTTTTGTAACTGGTAATTATAATTGTTTTCAGCCTGTTTGTATTCCTGCGACCCAATTGCTTTCTGCTCGTATAAATGTTTATCCAGCAGGTAGACCCTTTCAGCTTCTTTCAATGCATTATCTACATCTGTCATCTGGTTCAGTTTAGAAACCGTATTCTGCTGGGCCGCAGTACGGGCTATCTGCATTTGGGTTAATAAATTATATACCGATGTTTCCTGGGTTACGAGATTGAGGGTAAGATCTGTGTTGGAAAGCCTCAAAATAGGCTCGCCTTTTTTCATCACTGCGCCATCTTCAACATATTTCTCTTCTACTCTTCCGCCTTCAGTGGCATCCAGGTAAATTGTGCTGATGGGTAATACAATGCCATTTACCGGAATGGTTACCTGGAAGGGGCCCTTGGTGACAGTGCTTACAGTAATGCGCTCGGTGTCTACATTCAATTTTGATTTTCCTGATGTGTAATAAACGCTTCCTGCTATTAATGCCACAATACCAACTATTGCTGCGATTGTAAGAATTCTTTTACGGCTCCATCTCTTTTTGGCAACGACTCTGTCCACGGTTTTTTAAGTTTTAGTTTAGAAATTTTTAAAAATAACCCGGTGTAAAAACACCCGGTTCAATATTGCACATGAGAAACACTGACAGGATATTTATCAAATTAGTGCCAGAACCTTAACTGTTTGAAAATGAATTGCTAAGTAATTTATTTACGAGGCTTATCGTCCGCTTCTGAACAACAGGTGTACGGTTTTGATACACCCTGCTTGCGGTAATAAAAAAATAATCCACTCAGTTAGAGCTAATTAGGAAAATGGTATATTAATAGAATGTATTTTGCGATTCACTACTATGAACCTTAAAAAATGTTCGATACTCGTCATTGATGACGACCCCGATGTACTGACTGCGGTCAGACTCTTGCTGAAAACAGAAGTAAAAGAAGTGGTTACTGAAAAGAACCCGGAAAATATTACTTCGTTACTGGCAAAGCCACATTACGACCTGGTTTTGCTGGATATGAACTTCAACAGTTCTATTAATACCGGCAACGAAGGAATTTACTGGCTGAAGCGGATCAAAGAAATGCAGCCTTCTGTTTGCGTGATCATGATCACAGCTTATGGTCATATTGACCTGGCGGTAAGATCGCTAAAAGAAGGCGCCGCTGATTTTGTTGTAAAGCCCTGGCACAACGAAAAATTAGTAGAAACGATTTCCGAAGCATTGAAGAAAAGTCCTGCATTTGCGGGTGAAAAAAAACACGCACCTGATTTTTCAGCATCAGACCTGCTGGGCGAATCTGAAATAATGCAGGACATTTTTTATAAGATTGAAAAAGTAGCGCCTACAGACGCTAATATTTTAATACTGGGTGAGAACGGAACTGGTAAGGATCTTATTTCGAAAGCCATACATGACAGGTCGCTCCGTAAAAACCAGCCTTTTGTAAAAGTGGATGTAGGTGCGCTTACAGAATCTCTGTTCGAGAGTGAATTGTTCGGGCATAAAAAAGGAGCATTTACAGATGCCAGAGAAGACCGTGTGGGAAGATTTGAAACAGCCAATGGCGGTACTTTATTTCTTGATGAAATAGGAAATATCAGCCTGCAGCAACAAGCGAAACTTTTATCTGTTTTGCAGAACCGGCAGGTAACGCGGCTGGGCGCCAATCAACCTGTGCCCGTAGACATACGGCTCATCTGCGCAACCAATGTTCCTTTATCAGAAATGGCGAATGAGAACCGCTTCAGGAAGGATCTTATTTACCGGATCAATACTGTAGAGATCACCGTTCCCCCATTAAGAAAAAGACCTGATGACATTCCACTGCTGGCGAAACATTTTTTAAAGATGTATGAGAAAAAATATTTTAAGAATAATATTGAACTGGCAGACGGTGCATTGAAAAAATTACAGCAATATCCTTTTCCTGGCAATGTGAGAGAGCTACAGTATACGATCGAAAGAGCAATGATCATGGCTGAAGGAAGTGTATTATCTGAAAAAGATCTCTTATTTTCTCCTATTGAATCAAGTACCGGTGAAATAACGATGAGTGATGAACCCGCCGATTTCAAGCTGAGTACAATGGAAAAAAACACGATCCTGAAAGTGATCGAAAAACACCAGGGTAATATTACCAAAGCAGCGAAAGAACTCGGGTTAACCCGTACTGCTTTATACCGGAGACTAAGTAAATATGACATATAAAAAGAATGAATGGCTGATCCTGGTGAAGGTGGTGCTGATGACGGCCGTTATTAGCGTGGCGTCATTTTGTGTTTTTAAAGAGTGGTACGTTTATGAGATCATTCTTGTTCCTGTAATATTGATGCAGATCGCGGATTTTTATCGTCTTCACCGCAAAGCACAGGAGGAAGTTGAAGAGTTTGTTGAGTCTATACACTATCGTGATTTCTCCCGCTATTTTAATGTGCGCAATGCGCCAATGGAAATTAAAGCTTTAAGAAAAGGTTTTAATGATATCAACACCACTTTTAAGGTTATCAGTAAGGAAAAAGAAACACAGTATCAATATTTACAAAAGATACTGGAGCTGGTAGATACCGGTATTCTTTCTTTCGATACTGAAACCGGGGAAGTAGTATGGATGAATGAATCACTAAAAAAATTATTGGGCCTTCCGTATTTAAAAACGGTTAGCAGCCTTACTAAAAGAGATTCTGAATTAGCGCAACTTGTTTTGGACATTAAACCCGGCGATCAAAAGATTGCTACTGCACATGTGGACAATCGCACTTTTAAAATGTTGTTATCCGCAACTGCTTTTCAAACAGATTCGAGAAAATATAAACTGATCGCTTTTCAGAATGTTGATGAAGCGCTGGATGAAACAGAATCGAAGGCATGGCAAAGATTATTAAGTGTACTTACACATGAGATCATGAATTCGGTTGCGCCTATATCATCGCTTGCAAATACGCTGGAGAACAGGCTGGCTGTATCTGTTGCGAGTATAGATGCGGATGAGGGTGAGTGGGAAGACCTTAAATTAGGAATTGCCACGATCCGCAAACGAAGCGAGGGACTTCTGAAATTTGCCGAGACTTATCGCAACCTGAATAAGATCACTACACCTAATGTTCGGAAAGTATATGTGCGGGAACTATTCAGCACCATGCACCAGTTAATGCAACCCACACTCGATCAGAAAAATATTGAACTCGAAATTTTATTGAAAGAACCCGAATTGAATATTGAGCTCGACCCCGAACTCGTTGAACAGGTTGTTATCAATCTTATTATCAATGCAATCGAAGCAGTGAAAGACAGGCCGCAACCAAAAATTACTTTAACAGCGTATGAAACGTCTTTTAAAAGAAAAATAATTCGCATTGCTGATAACGGTTCAGGAATAGAAGAAGAATTGCTGGATAAAATTTTTATTCCCTTCTTTAGTACGAAGAAAAACGGAAGTGGTATTGGTCTGAGTTTATGCAAACAGATCATGTTGCTGCATAAAGGAAATATACAGGTTCAGTCTGTAATGGGCGAGGGTACGGCGTTCATGCTTCAGTTTTAAAAAACGAACTGCTTATAATTCCTGGATGGTGATTCTTCTTTTCTCTTTTAGTCTTTTAAAATGTGATGGCGTTACCCCGGTTACTTTCTTAAACTGGTTGGATAAATGCGCAACACTGCTGTAATGCAACTTATTTGCAATTTCTGAAAGTGAATATTCTTCGAGAACAATTAACTCTTTTATTCTTTCTATTTTCAAAGAAATAACATACTGCTCTATCGTTGTAGCCTCTATCTCGGAAAAAAAGTTGGACAGGTAGGTATAATTATGATTTAACTCCCTGCTTAATAAAGTGGAAAAATTAGCGGTAGGTTTTTCGTCTGAATTATAAACATAATCAACCATCACTTTCCTGATCTTCTCAATTATTATCCCCTGTTTTTTTTCTAATAATTCCAAACCTGCTTTTTTGATAATGCGGTTTAGTTGTCGTTTTTCATCGTCGGTAACATCTGCTTTCGTTTCTATTTCACCTAATTCTATTTTTACTGCATGAATGTCGAGTTCTTCCAAGGCAACCCTAACCACAACTTTGCAACTTTCACAGGCCATGTTTTTTACATAAATCTTCATAAGCCAAGGTAAGGTTGTTTAATCTGTGGAACTGGTAATTAATTTATTCTGCCGTGGTTGGATCTATAATAGTTGATACCTCGTTCACTGAGTTGGCAGGAAAACCTCCCTGCTTTGCATGTTCACGAACCATTTCTTCGTTGGGTGCAATGTAAACACAGTATATCTTATCGCCCGTTACAAAACTATTTACCCATTGTATCTGTGGGCCCATCTTACTTAAGACGCCGCAGGAGGTTTGCGAGATACCTTTCAATTGTTCGGCGGATAATTTTCCTGCACCGGGAATTTCTCTTTCTATTACATACTTAGGCATAGCGGAAAGTTTTAGTTTAATAATAATGGAGAAAATAAATTTAATCATTTGATGCGATTAATCAAATGTACCGGGGCAGTTCTCGAAAGAAAAGTCGACCGATCGGTAGCTCGGGAAGATGCTGACGGCATTTTATTTACTTAGTTTTCTGATCACTTTTTCAACTCTTAACCGCAGCGTGTCTCTTTCGATTTCTCCGAGCCTGGAGTTTAAAGTTTTAATAAATATCGCCTTGTATTTATCGGTGATCACCGGCAACGAATTTTCTGCATACATGGCAAGCTGGTTGGTCGGGCTTATCAATAAACGTTCATTCAGCAATGAAAAAGCCTGCTTTGCATATTCTTTTATTTTGCAGAGTTTTACGAGGATGGCCACGCAACTATCATTGGTGATCACTGAGCCTTTGTCGGCAACGCTGATGATCTTTGCTAACGCCGAATAAATGGCTTTTGGATCTTCGTCGGTGATGGTTTTTAGTGCTGTCATTGCTCCCCATTGCAAACGATTATTTTTAGTGTCGAGCAATGCAACGAGTTCATTAGAAAATGGTGATACTAATTTTGGATTCAGCACACCAATTTCATAGATCACTTTTATGCAGTCGCTTTGTATAGCCTTGTCTTTATTCTTTAAGTTTTCAAATAATTCTTTTACCGCTTTTTTATCGTTGCCCGCAGCAATAGTTTTAGCCAGTTCCTGGTTGGGAACTTCATCCCTGCGGTTTAAAGAGGAGGCTAGTTTGGCGATAACGGTCATGTTGACTGAATTTTCGGTACGAATTAGTTTTTTACCCTTACATATTTTTCAGTATTTATCCTGTTAACTCCGGCGCTTTCAACTTTCTCAATTCCTTGTTGAATGAGCGTATCTCCATTTATTTTGATAGTGAATTTAAAATCATTTCCTTCCCATTCTCTTGCGGAACAATATTCTAAATGTTCGGTGTAAGTGCTATCGGTAAGTGTATAGCGGCCACCCCCTGAAACATAAATTGCAGAATCTTTTCCTTTGGTAAGATCGTGTTGTAAAAAAGCAAAATGAGTTTCATTGATGATCTTAATGAAGGAGATGTTTTTAGTATAGTCAGTAACAACGGTGTTGCCTTTTTCTGTTAGCGTTCCGGTGATGAGTTTCCACGTGCCGGCGATTGGTTGGGTTGATGTTTTTGATTGCTGGCTGCAGGATAAGATGAGTATGCTGATGAATAAGATTGCAATTAGTGTTTTCATGTTTAGCGTTTGAGAGATTAAGATATTCATTCCTTGTGTTCCTTTTGTAAAGATTCTGTGTTCTCCGTGCCTCTGTGGTTCTACCCTAATACCTGCTCTGAAGCTGCTGTTCAGGCGAACGATAAACTGAGCGTAGCAACGGGTGCCCAATAGAATTGTTTGGCTGGTTTCCAAACCTTTCATTTTCAGTAGCTTAAGCCGGATAAAAATTGCTCTTAAATTCCTTTCAAACCCTTTCAGAAAGCCGTTTTTTCTTATCTTTGCACCCCGGAATAAAAAACGCCGGATTATTTTATGTCTGAAAACAATATTGTTAACCCAAACGCTGAAGAACAGGAGCAGGAAACGGCTACGGCTGAATCTACTGCTACAGCGACATCAAATGTACCTGTACAACAGCCTGTCGCGGAAACGATCGCGAAGACTGCGCATGATGATTTTGACTGGAGTATCGACAAACGTAATGTGAGCCATTACCCGGAAGATGAAAGAGTGAAGTATGACAAAGTGTACGACAACACTTTTGTTCAGATTGAAGACAGCGAAATTGTAAACGGTAACATCGTTGCCCTTACTAAAACAGACGCTGTAATTAACATCGGTTTTAAAAGCGATGGTCTTGTATCACTGAACGAATTCCGTGATCTGCCGGGTGTAAACATCGGCGACACTGTTGAAGTGATGGTGGTTGAAAAAGAAGACAGGCAGGGTCACTTACACCTTAGCCGTAAATCTGCCCGCATCTTCCGTGCGTGGGAGCGTATCGTTGAAGTTCACAAAACCGGCGAGATCATTACCGGTACTGTTACCAGCAAAACTAAAGGTGGTCTTATCGTTGACGTATTCGGTATGGAAACATTCTTACCGGGTTCCCAGATCGATGTGAAACCTGTAACTGATTACGATCAGTTCGTTGGTAAAACAATGGAATTTAAAGTGGTGAAGATCAACGAAGCAATTAAGAATGCCGTTGTATCTCACAAAGCACTTATAGAAAGCGATATCGAAGCACAGCGTGCAGAGATCATGAGCAAACTGGAAAAAGGACAAGTGTTAGAAGGAACTGTGAAGAACATTACAGACTTCGGTGCATTCATGGACCTTGGCGGTTTGGATGGCCTGTTGTACATCACCGATATTTCATGGGGACGTATCTCTCACCCTGCAGAAGTGGTGAAACTGGACCAGAAATTACAAGTGGTTGTGTTAGATTTCGACGACGACAAAAAACGTATCAGTCTTGGTCTGAAACAATTAACTCCGCACCCTTGGGATGTGCTGCCTGAAGCAGTTGTAGAAGGCGCTAAAGTGAAAGGTAAAGTAGTGAACATTGAAGATTACGGTGCTTTCCTTGAAATACTTCCTGGTGTTGAAGGTCTTGTTCACGTAAGTGAAATTACCTGGGCTAACACGCCGATCAATGCGAAAGAATTCTTCAAATTAGGAGATGAGCATGAAGCCAAAGTGGTGACCTTAGATAAAGATGCACGCAAAATGAGTCTTTCTATTAAGCAATTATCCGAGGACCCATGGAGCACTATCGAAACTAAGTTCCCTGAACACAGCAAGCATAAAGGTTTAGTGAAAAACATTACACCGTACGGTGTGTTTGTTGAGCTTGAGCCTGGCATCGGTGGAATGATACACATCAGCGATTTAAGCTGGCTGAAACGTTTCAATCATCCTTCTGAATATACAAAAGTGGGTGAGCACATAGACATCGCTATCTTAAGTATTGATAAAGAAAACCGCAAACTTCAGCTCGGTCATAAACAACTGGAAGAAGATCCATGGAATTCTTTGGAAGATACATTTGCAGTAGGAACGGTTCACGAAGGAACGGTTACACGCAAAGATGATAAAGGCGCTATCGTTCAGTTACAGTATGGCCTGGAAGGGTTTGCACCTAGCCGTCACCTTTTCAAAGAAGACGGTAAAACGGTGAATGCAGATGAGACAGCACAATTCATGGTGATCGAATTTGATCGCAACGAAAAACGCATTCTCGTTAGCCATACACGCATCTGGGAACAAGCTAAAACAGAAGAGAAAGAAGTAGCCAAGAAAGAAGCAAAAGTGGAATCTGACAACACTAAGAAAGCCGTGAAAACACTTCAGGGTAAAGTGGAGAAAGCAACACTTGGCGATCTTGGAGCTTTAGCACAGATCAAAGAAAAATTAAAGAAAGAAGAAGGCGGACCTGCAGAACCTAAAACTGAAGAGTAGTCGTTAATTCTTTTTAAATAATAAGATCCCGTTCAGCAATGAGCGGGATCTTTTTTTGACCCCGGCTTTAGTTTTCCCTGGGATCGTTCCTTGCCGCCAACGGCGGGACATTTGAACGTTCGGTTCTTTGAGGAACTTTTCTTTGAACCACAGAGACACAGCGCCACAATGTCTCTGTGGTTCAACTTTTATCTGTCTTTTAAACGATACACCAATTTCAATCCCGACCATTCTTCATCAACGGCACAAACTTTCACATCTACCAATCCAATTGCTAATGCGGTATCCCGAATAATATCTTCAGTTAATTCTGTTGGTTTCTTCGCCGCTTTTTTATACCAGGAAACCCAGATCGTTCCGTCTTTTTTAATGGCATCTTTCAATTGCTTCAGTTGCCTTTCAAATTCAGAAATTTTGTTGGTGAAGAGATGAACGAAATCGAGCTCTTTCTTTTGTTTGGAAATCTGCACGTCGTTATAAATTTCTGAAATGTATTCTTTGTATGCTTCCGGAGCGTTGATGAATAAAACATTCATCTTAGGTTTTAAACCAAGTTTTTTAAATAAGGGAGTTGAGGAATATCCGGCAGTTGGCATAAGGGCTTTTTATAAAGAATTTAAATGCAGTTCCCCAAAATTCTGCAACGAAGAAAGTTTAAGATCAGCAGCGCCCCAGCGTTCATCTTTCAATTGTGCATGTGCAGGAACAATAACGCATTTCATTTTAGCAGCTTTAGCCGCGATCATGCCATTATAAGAATCTTCGAAGCAAATACAGTTAACAGGTTCAGAACCCAAACTTTCTGCACAATTCAAATAAACCTGCGGGTGCGGTTTGCCATAAGGCAGATCCTCCGCGGAAGCGATACCATTTAAAAACGGTTTAATGCCCGTTAATTCAACAACAAGATCAATCAATTCCATCGGCGAAGAAGACGCCAATCCTATTTTAAAATTCCTTTGTTTGAAGAAATTAAAAATATAATCCACGCCTGGCATTACTGCGCCATTTGTTTTTACTTTTTCAAGAATGATCTCCACTATTTTTTTCTCAGCCATGCTGCAATGTTCTTCCGCTATATTATAATGTGCGAACCAGGATTGAATAAATTCTTTGGTGCGCATACCCACAGTGGTTGCATATTGTTCTTTGGACAAACGAACATTGAATTCTTTTAAAACTTCATCAGCAGCTTCTGCCCACAGCGGCTCGCTGTCAATCAACACACCATCCATATCGAAGATCACCGTATCAAGCATTCGAATAAATTTTGATCGCTATTCCTTATTTCAATGCAAACGTCACCTGCACATCAAACTGGATCTTTATCTTTTTATAATCCACATTCATCGCTGGTGCAGCCTGTGCAGATTCCACAGCATCGACTTTCATCATGGAATTTGCATAAACACGTGGTTGCGGCCAGCCGGTAACTTCATTAGGTTCGTTGATCGTGATGGCGCCGCCAACCTGTTCTCCAATTGCTTCAGCGAGATAGGCGGCTTTTTCTTTTGCATTTTTTACGGCTTGTATTTTCAATTGTTTTTTCAGATCAAATTTTTTGCTGTAATCAACTTTCTGAATATAGAAATTTTGCGTGGCTTCATCATCCAGTTTAGCTACGAGCTCATCCATCTTTGCTATGCTGCTGAATTTAACCACGTAACTAATGGACGCTTTCAGGTCCGGGTTTTTTTGTTTATTCTTTTTGTACCAGGTATAATAATTATCATAACCGCTAAAGCCCTGCACACTAATATCGGTTTCAGGAATACCCAGCGCTTTTACATTATTTAAGAAGTGATTGCGGATCGTTTGTATATCCACTTTTCCTGCACCTTTTTTATCATACTCTCTAAGATCTATTTGCACATAGATCTCGTCTGGGGTTACTTCTGTTTCGGCAGAGCCACTAACATTAATAGTCCTTTGTTGTCTAACTTCCTGGGCAACTGCATAATTCAGGGTGAGAACAGTCAGTGCGATAGCGAAAATTTTTTTCATCGTATTTGTTTTAGTAAAGTCAGAAAATAACCTGTTTAATAAGGGATGAAAGAAAGTGTTTGATTACATAAACAATTTTAGTGCCTTAACAATTCATTTGCAATGTACATTTGTAAAGATTGCCTGTAAAATTCCCCCATGAAGATAGCAGAGAAGCTAAAGCATATTAAACTGATCCGTGCACCTGTTTATGCCATCATAGGACTTTTTACTTATCCTATGATCGCCATTATGAATCGCATTAAAATAGAAGGTACAGAATATTTACACAGGCTTCCTTCCAGTAATGTGTTATTTGTCAGTAACCACCAGACCTATTTCGCCGATGTAATTATGTTCGTTCATATTTTCTGCGCCGTTAAGTGGCGTAAGAAAAATAAACTGGGCATTCCTTATTATTTACTGAACCCTTTTACCAATATTTATTTTGTAGCGGCAGAAGAAACTATGAATGGAAGCTGGATGAGCAGGTTCTTTAAAATTGCCGGCGCACTAACAGTAAAACGCACCTGGAGGGCAGAAGGTAAAGAAGTGAAAAGAGAACGGGATGAGTCAGATACACAAAAGATCGATGAAGCATTGCGTAAAAGCTGGGTGATCACTTTTCCGCAGGGAACAACAAAACCATTTGCACCCGGAAGAAAAGGAACTGCCTATATTATTAAGAATAACCAACCTATTGTTGTACCAGTTGTAATTAATGGGTTCTGGAGAGCATTTAATAAACAAGGGTTGAAATTTAAAAAAACAGGATCTGTTTTATCGGTAAGATTTAAAGAACCGCTTGAACTGGATTATTCTCAGCCGGTAGATATTATTTTAGAGCAGGTGATGGATGCAATAGAACAGAGTAAAAAATTTATGATGAAGGGAAGACATCATTTGATGAGTGCAATGGATAAGTAGAATTAGCAAATTAGCTAATTAGCTAATTAGCAAATGAGGTCCCTGCATTTAAAGAGTGCTAATAATTATCAGCAGAATGGCATATTCATTTGCTAATTTGCTAATTATCGAATTTGCTAATTAATAAACAGCGCTTTCAGCTCATTCGCATCTTCTGCTTTCATTTTGCCGCCGAGAATTAAACGGAGTTGTCTTCTTCTTAAAGCGCCGTCATACAGGCGTTGTTCTTCTTCGGTTTCTGCAGTTACAGGTGGCACTTTTCTTGGTTTTCCGTTGGGATCGAGTGCTACAAATGTGAAGTAGGCTTCGTTACTCTCATATTTATACTGGTGCAAAGAATCTTCGCCCCAGACTTTTAGAAATATTTCCATTGATGTGTTAAACGCTCTTGTAACCTTGGCTTCAATATGAACAATATTGCCCAGCTTGATCGGGTTCTTAAAACTGAGATTATCGACACTGGCTGTCATGCAGGGGGAGTTGCAATGTTTACCCGCGGCAATGCTGGCGGCGATATCCATCCAGTACATCAGCCTGCCGCCCATAAGATTTCCGAAAGTGTTGGTGTCGTTCGGTAAAACCAGTTCGTTCATTATGATAAAGCTGTCACTTGGTTTGCGGGCATCCATGAGTAAAATTTGTGCGAAGATAATGAAGTTGGCAGTTGGCGGTTGGCGTTTGGCAGTTGGCAGTTGGCGGTTGGCAGTTGGCAGTTGGCGGTTGGCAGTTGGCAGTTGGCGGTTGGCAAGTCAATAGTCAATAGTCAAATGTTTGTGTGGTTTTACAATGGTCTTAAAACAAAAAGTAATTTGAAAGCAGTGCGCCAGCTCAATAAAGAACAGAACGTACAAGAGTGTGACACAACGGATGCCGGGAAAAGGACCGAAGCCCGTCCCATAAAAAATAAATTCTACGCCTTGCTTCGTAGATGGAAACTGCATTTTTTACTTATCCGGCTACTACCGATATTCGCACCGGAAAGAATTTTATGAACCTATCTTTTGATAATACGGAAGTTGCATTCGCTTATAAATCCAATAAAGAATTGAAGCAGGCGAAGTGGCTGTTTAATACGATGGATTTTGGCTGGCTCGTGGCTTTAGGTACACGGTTCACACCTTTTTTAATGAAAACGGGTTTGCCTATTGACGGCCTTGTTCGTAAAACAATTTTCAAGCAATTTGTTGGTGGTGAAACATTAGAACAAACCGCCGCTATAGCAAAAACACTTGAAGAATATAATGTACAGGTGATACTCGATTATGGTGTAGAAGGAAAAGAGGGGGAAGCAAATTTTGAAAGAGCTAAAGAGCAGTTCATCAAAGTGATCAACTATGCGGCTTCACAAAAAAATATTCCTTTCATCAGTATCAAAGTAACAGGTTTTGCCCGCTATGAATTATTGCGCACATTAAATGAAGCACCGAGATTAAGAAGCGGTGTGCATGATCATGAAGCTGAAACAGAGGAGTGGGACAGGCTCCGGGAGCGGATGTATGATGTATGTGAAGTAGCGGCAGAAAAAGGGATCGGTGTTTTGGTGGATGCTGAAGAAAGCTGGATACAGGACCCGATAGACAGGCTGACGATGGAAATGATGGAGGAATTTAACCATGAAAAGGCGATCGTTTATAATACTTTCCAGTTGTATCGCCATGACCGCCTGCAGTTTTTGAAGATGTCTCACCAGATAGCCCGTCAGAAAAATTTTATCCTCGGAGTAAAACTCGTTCGTGGCGCCTATATGGAAAAAGAGAGAAGAAGGGCGAATGAAAAAGGTTATCAGTCACCTATACAGCTAAATAAAGATGCAAGCGATGGAGACTTCAATGCGGCCGTTACTTATTCAATAGAGAACCTGGATAATATTGCGGTAATCATTGCTACACATAATGAGCACAGTAATAAAATAGCTGCTGAACTGCTTGAACAGAAAGGGCTTCCGTTAAATCATGCACATGTACATTTTTCGCAGTTATACGGAATGAGTGATAACATCACATTTAATCTTGCGAAAGCGGGATGTTCGGTAAGTAAATATTTACCCTTCGGCCCCATACGGGATGTGATACCCTACCTGATGCGGCGTGCACAGGAGAACAGCAGCATGAGCGGGCAGACCGGCCGGGAATTATCGCTGATAAAAAAAGAAATGCAGCGGCGTGGTATAATGAAATGATTGAATGCCAGTACATCCCGCAATTTTTCCACACTGAATTTTCACGATAGTTTTTTTCTTTCTTAGAATGTAGATTGCACTCATGCAACAATACCTCCGGCTACTTCAGCATATTTTAGATAATGGCGCAGAAAAATCTGATCGCACGGGAACAGGAACGAAAAGTTGTTTTGGATACCAGTTGCGCTTTAACCTGCAGGAAGGTTTCCCTATGGTGACGACCAAAAAATTACATCTGAAAAGTATTGTTTACGAATTACTCTGGTTCTTAAAGGGCGAAACCAATGTTCAATATTTAAATGAACATGGTGTAAGTATCTGGAATGAATGGGCGGATGAAAACGGAGAGTTAGGTCCGGTGTATGGTAAGCAATGGAGAAGCTGGGAAGGTGCCGATGGAAAGACCGTTGACCAGGTCACTGATGTGATTAATCAAATAAAAAATAATCCTGATAGCCGCCGCATGATTGTGAGTGCATGGAATGTTGCGGA
>JAQBNK010000056.1 GCA_028288595.1 Chitinophagaceae bacterium | reverse complement strand
GGCGGAATGCAACAAAAATTAACGAGAAGACTGGCAGCTGAGTTTTCTTTTTTTCTTGCGGTGCCTACTATGGCAGCAGCAACGGGCTACAAGCTTTTAAAAACTTATAAAACCAACCCGGAAATATTAACTGATAAACACAATTTAATGCTGCTGGCAATTGGTAACGTTATCGCATTTATCGTTGCCATTATCGCTATTCGTTTTTTTATTAGTTACCTGCAGAAATATGGTTTCAAGTTATTTGGATGGTATAGAATTATTGCAGGGATCGTATTGTTCATTTTGATTTATACAGGATATCTTAAATAAGTTTTATAACCGCAGAGGTGCAGGCCGCAGAGAATTTCTTTGCGTCCTTGCCCTCTGCGGTTATTATCTTCTAAATTCGCACAGACGTTTTAATAACTCAGCATGCTTCAGTCAGACTTTCTCGTTATTGGTTCAGGTATAGCAGGATTAACCTATGCAATTAAAACCGCCCGGCATTTCCCCGATAAAAAAATCATCGTAATTACAAAAACGCAGGAAGATGAAACAAATACTAAATATGCCCAGGGTGGAATTGCCGGAGTAATGGATGAAGTGAAAGATAGTTTTGAGAAACACATTGAGGACACCATGATAGCAGGCGATGGCCTTTGTAACAGGGAGGTTGTGGAGATCGTTGTAAAGGAAGGACCTGAAAGAATTCGGGAACTAATTGAATACGGCGCCCGGTTTGATACAAATGCGAAAGGTGAGTTTTCGTTGGGCCGGGAAGGTGGTCATAGTGAATATCGTATCCTGCATCATAAAGATGTAACCGGCCGCGAGATGGAAAGGGCATTGCTTGAAGAATTAAAAGCGTGTAAAAACATCCAGCTCATCAATCATTGTTTTGTAGTGGATATAATCACACAGCATCATTTTGGTTTTCTGGTTACAAAATCAACAACTGATATTACCTGTTATGGCGTGTATGTCTTAAACCTGCTGACAAATAAAATTGAAAAAGTTCTTTCGAAAATAACCGTGCTTGCCACCGGCGGGAACGGACAGGCTTACAGAACAACTACCAATCCTAAAATAGCAACAGGCGATGGCGTTGGGATGGTTTACCGTGCAAAAGGAAAAATTGAAAACATGGAGTTCATCCAGTTTCATCCCACCGCTTTATATGAGCCTGGCATATCACCATCTTTTTTAATTACAGAAGCAGTTCGTGGAGATGGCGGAATATTAAGAAACAAACAGGGCGAAGCTTTCATGGAAAGATATGATGAAAGAAAAGACCTGGCACCGAGAGATATTGTTGCAAGGGCAATAGATAATGAAATGAAAGTTGCCGGTACTGAACATGTTTTTCTCGACTGCCGCCATATGGATAAAGAAAAGTTTATTCATCACTTCCCTAACATCTATGAAAAATGTTTAAGCATTGGTATAGATCCTTTGCTTCAAATGATTCCTGTTGCACCGGCGGCGCACTATAGTTGCGGAGGAATTAAAACAGATGAATGGGCGAGAACATCAATTCAACATTTATATGCATGTGGTGAGTGCGCCAGCTCAGGATTGCATGGCGCTAACAGGCTCGCCAGTAACAGCCTGCTTGAAGCAATGGTTTTTGGCCACCGTGCTTTTTTAGACAGCAGCGAAAAAATTGATGGGGTTGAACTGAGAACAGATATTCCCGACTGGAATGCAGAAGGAACAAGAGAGCCCAGTGAAATGATCCTTATCACCCAAAGTATAAAAGAACTGCAGCAGGTGATGAGTGATTATGTAGGTATCGTTCGCAATGATGTTCGTCTTCAAAGAGCCATGCGCCGCATTGATCTTTTACATGATGAAACAGAACATTTATACCAGACAACCACACCCTCGCCCCAGCTTTTTGAATTGCGTAATTTAATAACCGTTGGTTACCTTATCGTAAAAGGTGCACAGTTCAGGAAGGAAAGCCGCGGGTTGCATTTTAATACCGATCACCCTGCCAAATCACAATTATTACAAAATATAGTGCTCTAAGGTTATACCCTTAATATCTTTGCGGCTTATGTATTATGTTGTCTACGGTTTTTTATACCTTCTTTCTTTTTTACCTTTTCGTGCACTTCATATTTTGAGTGATTTCTTTTATCTCATCATGTACTATATCGTTGGCTACCGGCGTGACGTAGTAATGAACAATCTTAAAATTGCCTTCCCCGATAAAACAAACAGGGAAAGAAAGAAAATAGCAAAAGAGTTTTATAAGAATTTTATTGACAGCTTTATTGAAATGATAAAACTGCTTTCAATTAGTAAAGAAGAGTTCGATAAAAGAATGACGGGCAATTTCGAAGTAGTTAATGATCTCTATGCATCGGGGCAAAGTGTTCAGATTCACACCGGGCATTTTTTTAACTGGGAGTTTATGAACCTCGGCAGTGGCCGCAATGTAAAGGGGTATAAATTCATTGGTGTTTACATGCCGCTGAAAAACAAAACCTTTAACCGGCTAATCGTTAAATTACGATCCAGGTTTGGAAGTGTGCTTGTACCAGCTACAGCATTTCGTTCTGCATTCCTCACTATTCGTAAGGAGCCCTATGTATTAGGACTAGTAGGAGATCAGAACGCCGGAGATCCAACGCAGGCTTACTGGCATCCGTTCTTTACGAAGATGGCGCCATTTGTAAAAGGTCCCGAGAAAGGAGCAAGAAACAATAATATCGCCGTAGTGATGCTTAATTTCTACAAGGTTAAAAGAGGATATTATAATGCATCTTTTGAATTACTTACAACTACTCCTAAAGAAATGCCGGAGGGAGAAATTACAAAAAGACTAATACGCTATATCGAGAATTCAATTAAAGAACATCCTGCTAATTATTTATGGACGCACAGAAGATGGAAATGGGAATTCGATCCGGAGAAGCATAAACATCTTGTGATATAACGTGAATCGTCAACCGTGAATCGTGAATGAAGTACGCAGATATGTCATTCACGATTGACGATTCACGTCTTAATTCAACGCCTCAACACTTTTCTCCACTTTTATTTTTTCCTGTTGTTTAATACTGTTCCATCCGCCAACAACATTCCTGATATTATGAATTCCCTGGCGCTTTAAAAGTGAAGAAGCAATGATACTTCTGTAGCCGCCCATGCAGTGAACATAAATATTATCCGTTTCTTCAAAATCTGCCATGGTCCCCGGATCCGTCATTGTATTAAGCGGAATGTTAAGCGCATCTTTTATATGGCCGTCAATATATTCAATTTCTTTTCTTACATCAACCACTACTGCTTTTTCATCAAAGGGAAGATCCATAGCAAGCTCATCCGCTTCCACATCAATTATTAAATCAATTTCTTCACCTGCATTCTTCCATGCCTCAAACCCACCTTCCAGGTGGCCACCCATTTTTTCAAAACCAACACGGGCAAGTCTCACTGCAGATTCCTTTTCTTTTCCTTTCTCGGTAATTAAAATAATGGTTTTATCAAAAGGCAAAATCGTTCCCGCCCATTCCGCGAATCTTCCTTCCAAACCAATAAAAACAGAACCCGGAACATAACCTTCTGTAAAAACAGAAGCTTTCCTGGTATCGAGTACGATGTAGTCAGGTGAATCTTTTATTTCTTTAAAAGCCACGATCGATAATGCCGCGGTTGCATCAGCAAGCACTTTATCAATACTGCTGTATCCTTCTTTATTGATCCTTACATTAATTGGAAAATATTCAGGGGGTGCGGCGAGTCCTTCTGTTACCGATTTAATAAAATCTTCTTTGCTCTGTGCCTGCAATGCATAGTTTGTAGCTTTCTGCTCGCCGATTGTGCTGAAAGTTTCAGGACCCATGTTTTTACCACAGCTGCTGCCTGCACCATGCGCTGGATAAACGATCACATCATCAGCCAATCGAAGTATTTTATGCTGAAGACTTTCATACATCATTCCTGCCAGGTCGTCCATTGTTAGGGTCATGTTTTCCTGGGCCAGGTCGGGCCGCCCAACGTCGCCTACGAATAAAGTATCGCCGGTAAAAATCGCATGATCCCTGCCATTTTCATCCTTCAATAAAAAACAGGCGCTTTCTAAAGTGTGACCGGGAGTATGAAGAACTTGTATAGATAATTTGCCCAGTTTAAAAACCTGGTTGTCTTTTGCAATCGTAACATCAAGTTTGGTCTCGGTTTCGGGTCCGTAAATGATAGGGGCCCCGGTGGCTTTGCTCAGATCAAGATGACCGCTTACAAAGTCCGCATGAAAATGTGTTTCAAAAATATATTTGATAGAAGCATCTCTTTTGTCAGCGATTTGAAGGTATTCTTCAATGTCCCGCAGGGGATCAATAATCGCCGCTTCTCCCTCACTTTCAATATAATAAGCGGCCTCACTCAGGCAGCCTGTATAAAGTTGTTGAATAAACATATCAGCCTTTTTACAAAGATACTGAGATGAAACACTTTAAATACAGCGCCATGAACGAGGCCGCTTTTTCTAACATATCTTTTAACCTATCAATTGCTCAACAAACTGGTTCACTTCCCTGATACGGGAATAGTTAACACCGTAGTAAATAAATTTACCTTCCCGCTGCGTAGCTACTATTCCTGCACGGCGAAGAATTGCAAGGTGTTGTGATGCAACGGATTGTTCAAGCCTTAATTTCACATAGATCTCGGTAACTGTCATTTTTTTGTTCTCATCCAGCAGTTTTACAATTTGCTGGCGGAGTTTATGATTCAGTGCCCTAAGAATCATGGCGGCCTTTTTCATATGTAAGAAATCAATCTTTACACTGCTTTTGTCAGTAGGATCCTGGATCATTACTGATGGTAAGGGATTACTCATGTTTAGGGGGATTAAATATTAATATAGAGACTGCAAAGATATTATAAAATAATTGTTATGATAAGCCTAAAAGCAGTTTGCGGCCCAGATTTAAATAAGTTTTAATATTTATACGACCGCAGAGAAGAACTCTTTGCAATAAAATGGCTCAGTATAGGCCAGATCTGCAAACCGGCCGGCATTAAAAGCTTGTTCAGCCAGGTTCCCCAGTTGTGCCGGCGAATTTTTGATTTGCAGGAAAACCGCGTTGTCATGGGTGATTACCTTACCGGCCTTTAATGCCCCGCTTCCGCCAAAAATTACCTTCCCTTTATCAAGAAAAATATCGAATGCTGTTTCTGAAAGAATCAGTGCCTGCGGCGGCATCAATTCTTGCAGGTTCGGGTTATATAAAGCCGTAAAAACTTCGTTTCGCCTGGCATCGATCATAGGGCAAAAATTGGAAGATTCCATTTTCTCAACCGAGTCTTTAAGGCTCAGGGCCATCACTAATAATGTGTTGATCATGATCAGTGGCTTCTTACAGGCATAGCATATTCCTTTTGCTGAAGCCAGTCCGACTCTTAAACCCGTATAACTTCCCGGTCCGCCAGAAACAGCGATGGCATCTAATTGTTTGAACCCAATGCCGGTTAATTGCATGAGCTCACGTATCGCTGGCTGAACAAAAGCAGCATGATTCTTTTGATCGGGGCTCTCTAAAAATTGAATGATCTGTCCATCCCCGGAGAGGCTAACACTGGCATGCTCGGTAGCGGTATCAATATTTAAAATAAGCGCCATTATATTAACCCAAGTTCTTTAGCCATTAAAGGAGAGGGGGCATACCTTGGATGCTGCTGTTCCAGTTTTTTAAGCAGGTAATAAACATTACCGGGGCCAATTTTATCGGCCCATTCAAACGGACCGTAGGGATAGTTGGTTCCCAGTTTCATGGCGGTATCTATATCTTCTTTTGAACTTATTTCATCGGCCAGTCCATAATAAGCTTCATTAATTACCATAGCAATTACTCTTGCAGCGATCATTCCCGGTTCATCGGGAGCCCATGT
>JAQBNK010000051.1 GCA_028288595.1 Chitinophagaceae bacterium | reverse complement strand
TGGCGCCCCTCTTTAATCATTTCTATGTAAGGCTTTAGCTTTTCATAATCCCTGACCGGGATGAGTCGCTTAAAGTCATCATAGCTGTTAATGGCTTCAAACTGGTGGTCTTTTCCAAATTGGGTGGCCCTGCCTCCTTTAATTAATTCTTTCAGTATCGCCTCCTGGTCAGCTAGTGCTGTTTCCATCCCTTTCCGCACCTGCTTATATATATATTGAGCGAAGGGCCTCGCCAGTAGCGATTTAAAATTCATTTCCTTCCATAATTTGTTCAAAACTATGGCAATTTAAATACCGGGATGGCGGCAGAAGACAATTGTGCTGAAAATCAACACGAGTTACCTATATATATTGTAAGGGGGTTCCGGGTCTGTTTTGGCTTCTTTTTAAAGAAAAAATGCGTTTATTTTGCCTTTTTTTCAGGGAAAACACTACCTTTGCCTCCCGAAAATTTCGGGATTAAATTCGATAATCATGTTCGCAGTTGTAAAAATCGCAGGTCAGCAATTCAGGGTTCAGGAAGGCCAGAGCCTGTATGTTCCGCACCTGTCAGGTAAGACCGGAGATAAAGTTGAATTCAGCGAGGTGTTGTTTACAGACACTGACGGAAAATTAACTTCAGGCGCTGATGTAAAAGCTATCGTTAAAGCCGAAATTTTAAAAGACCTTATTAAAGGTGATACTGTGATCGCTTTTAAAATGAAGAGAAGAAAAGGCTTCCGTAAAAAACACGGGCACAGAACTCATTACACACAGATCAAAATTGAAAGTATCGCATAATCAAATTCTAAATTCTAAATCCGAAATTCTAATGTTTAGAATTTAGATATTAGAATTTAAAGTTTTAAAAATTGTTTTTATGGCACACAAAAAAGGGGAAGGCAGCGTAAAGAATGGCCGCGACTCGCAAAGCAAACGTTTAGGCGTTAAGATATTTGGAGGACAACCTGCTATTGCCGGAAACATCATCGTTCGTCAGCGTGGTACAGTTTATCATCCTGGAAAAAATGTTGGTGTTGGCAGAGATTTTACTTTGTTTGCGTTGAATGATGGTGTAGTAGAATTTAAAAAAGGAAGGAACGATAAAACGAAGGTTTCTGTTTTACCGGTGGAAGCCACTGCTTAACGGATTAAATTTTTTTTTGCAGTTTGAAGAAGTTTTCTATTTTTATGGTATTATTAACTAACCATTTAAATTCTAAACAACATGGCAACAGCAAAAAAAGCGGCTAAAAAAGGCGCTAAAAAAGCAGCTCCAAGAAAAGCAGCTAAGAAAGCAGCTCCAAAAAAAGCAGCTAAAAAAGCAGCTAAAAAAGCAGCTCCTAAAAAAGCAGCTAAGAAAGCAGCTAAGAAAAAGTAAGCATTTAGCTCACAAGCTTAATAAGAAAGGTCCCGAAAATTTTCGGGACCTTTTTGTTTGAATTAATCTCTTCTTCATCCACCTGATTTCCGCTTATTTTTGATGCATGGACAACTATGCAATTGCTGATAATTTTTCTCTTCTTTCCAAATTAATGGACATACACGGAGAAAACAGTTTTAAGGCCAAATCCTACTCCATAGCGGCTTTCGCGATAGAACAGCTACAGGTACAAATAGCAGATCTGCCAAAAGAAAAAATATTTTCTCTTAAAAATATCGGGGAATCTACCGGCAAAAAAATCCTTGAACAATTAGAGACCGGCCGCTTAGATGAGCTGGATAATATTATTGAAAAAACACCTGCCGGAATTTTAGAAATGCTCCGCATAAAAGGTCTCGGGCCAAAAAAAATTTCTGTGATATGGAAAGAAATGGAGATAGAAACGCTCGGTGAATTATTATACGCCTGTAACGAAAATCGTTTGTCGAGATACAAAGGATTTGGTATAAAAACACAGGACAGTGTTAAACAAAATATTGAATTTTATCTTAACAGCCAGGGTCGTTACCTGTATGCCCAAATTGAATCATTTCAGCAAAATCTGGAGCAAAATCTCCCAAAAGCGTTCGAAGGTGAAACTTTTTTATGCACAGGTTATTATAGAAGACAGCTCGAAATTATCGACCAATTAGAGTTCGTGACCACGATTAAAGCGGAAAAATTGCAGGCGTTTTTTTCTGCGACTGAATCTGAACAAACAGAATTAACAGATAGTTATTCATCATACAAAACAAAAGAAAATGTTCAGATCAGGTTCTTTCATGCAAATGAAGAGAACTTATACAGGACCCTATTTAACACTAGCTGCAGTGAAGATTTTTTAAATGAATGGTCGCAGCAATTTCCGCTGAGTGGTAAAGATCAATCAGAAGAAGAAATTTTTAAAGCTGCCGGCATCGAATATATTCCTCCTTTTTTTAGAGAAAGTGCAGCAGCGATAGCACAGGCAAAAGAAAAAAAACTGCCCGTATTCATCACAGAAAAAGATATCAAAGCTATCATTCATTCTCATAGTACCTGGAGCGATGGAAGCCAGCCGATAAAAGATATGGCGCAGGATGCTAAAGAGGCAGGCTATGAATATCTTGTTATCAGCGACCATTCTAAATCCGCTTTTTATGCCGGGGGATTAACCGAAGACAGGATCGTTGCACAACATGGAGAAATTGAAGAATTAAACCGGGAACTGGCCCCTTTTAAGATATTCAAAAGCATTGAATCTGATATTTTGAATGACGGCAGCCTTGATTATGCACCCGAAGTACTGGCATCTTTTGATCTCGTTATCACTTCTGTACACTCCAATTTAAAAATGGCCGAGGAAAAAGCGATGATGCGGCTGATGCGGGCCATTGAAAACCCATATACCAGCATCCTGGGCCATATGACGGGCCGTTTGTTGCTAAGCCGTAATGGTTACCCGGTAGATTATAAAAAGATAATCGAGGCCTGCGCTGCCAATAACGTTGTAATTGAGGTGAATGCGCACCCACGCCGCCTGGATATGGACTGGCGATGGATTCATTATGCTTTGGATAAAGGCGTATTAATATCTGTTGATCCTGACGCACATTCAGTTGATGAATACCGTAATATCAGGTATGGTGTTTTATCAGCTCAAAAAGGAGGACTTACCGCCAAACAAAACCTGAGCAGTTTTACTTTGAATGAATTTGAGGAGTTTTTGAAGAGGCAACAGGCTAAGCGTAAGTAAATTTTACTGCGGTTATCTTATTTCTATGTCTTTGCCTGCGGCAATGAAACAAAAAATGTAGTCCCCTTGCCTTCTTCTGTTTCAAACCAGATCGTTCCTTTTGCTTTTTCGACAATACCCCTGCAGATTGCCAATCCCAAGCCAGTACCGGAAGATTTGGTAGTGAAGTTGGGCACAAAAATGCGTTTCCACATCTCCCTGGGAATGCCGTTGCCGTTATCCCGGATGCTGATAATAATTCTCTCGTGCTGGTTATATTGTTTGATCGCCATCTCCACCATTTCTTCGTCCTGGGCTGCTTCTATTCCGTTTTTTATAAGGTTAGTAAACAGCCTGTTTAACTGGGTTTTATCGGCATAAACTTTATAGCTGGCTTTTTCATCCAGTTCATAAACCAGCTTCAGGCGCTCATCCGTACTATACAAACTCACCAGGCTGCTAACTACTTCTGTAAGATCAAATACTTCCTGGTTAGTCTCTGCTATGTTCGCGAACTGCGAGAAGTCACTGGCGATTTTTGCAAGCTGGTCTATTTGCTGCACCAATGTTTTAGCTACGCTCTGTGATAATTCTTTTACGTTTTCGGCATTACTCTCCACCGCTTTTTCAAGATATTGAATGCTAAGTTTCATTGGTGTAAGCGGGTTTTTGATCTCGTGTGCAATCTGGCGGGCCATTTCTCTCCATGCATCTTCTCTTTCAGACCGTGCAAGTGCCTCAGCGCTTTCCTCCAGCTTCTTCACCATTTTATTGTATTCATTTACAAGCACGCCTATCTCATCATTTTTATCCCATCGTATTTCTTCATTTGTTCCGCTCAGGCTTAAAGCTTTCATCTTAGTGGAAATAATGGAGAATGACGAAGTGATACGATTAGTAACCAGCAAAGCGATCGCACCTGCAATAACGAATATAAAAGCGTTAAGATTAATCAGTGTTACAAGAAAATTTGATATCTCCTGTTTCAGTTCGTTCTGAGAATTGAGATACGGAATATTTAAATAGGCCAGCGTATTGCCGTTTTCGTCGCGTACAGGTACATAGATACTTAGAAAAGAAAAGTTGTTGAACGATTCTGTTTGAATATACTGCGCTGCTTTATTCACACTCATTTCATACCAGGCCCGCGGCTCCATCTTGTCGCTAAGAATATGTTTATTATAAATGTAGGGTTGCGTTGAAACAGACAGGTCACCTGACTTATCATAAAAATTTACATCTACGTTATGAATCTCTGAAATATCAAGGATCTTTTTCCCGAGGTCGCTGTTATTACCAGCTTCACTAAAATAAGCATCATCAAAAATTACAGCGCTTTTAATGCGGCTTTCTATTTCATATCCAATGGCCTGTATCTGTTTCGATAGCCTGTCGTGGTTACTTCTGTCGAACCTGTAAATGAAGAAAGAGATGGTAGCTGCTCCTATCACTAAAAAAGAAAATACACTAATTGCAATGATGGTGGTTTGAATCTGTGTACGGATATTAAAATGGAATATGTCTGTAAGCCTTCTTACCCTGAAGCGCACCCGCAATAAATATGTTCCCAGGTGAATAATACAAAGTAAAATCAGCAACGAACAAAATACATAGGCAAATAATGTAAGCGCTTCTATGAACAAACTGTGTGTTTTTACTACAACTATCACTTTATTGTTGCCTGCGTTAAACCATAGCTGTTCCTGTCCCCGTATGCTAACATATTTATACCCGATATGGGGGACATTCTTTTTAGCAATCGTTGTAGGAAAAGTATATTCATTAAAACTATTTACGAGTTTAAGATTATTGTAAACGGCGTAGGAGTAGTCGCTGTTAATATCAGCGCCGGCGTCTAAATCTTCTTTAAACAATTCGGGAAATAAAGCCTCCGTTTTATACTGCCTGGGCCTCGCTATAACATATATATATCCGACAAGAGAGTCCTTATCTTTTATTTCTTTCCCGTACACAAATCCAAACTTATCATTGTCTACATCAAAATAAGACAGGCCCGGTGTTTTGTCTACAGGCCTGGGGTTTTTAACGGTTGTTTTGATATCTGTATAAGTAAAATAATTATTATTAAAGAGGGGTTTCAGGTAAGAACTAAAAGTATAAATGCGTGTATCATATTTATTAAGATAGCCCGAAAAATTTTCATTGATCAGGCTGTCTTTGATATAAGCGTTCGAATTTTCATTATAAAAACGATGAAAATTATTTTTAAGAAAATTATCGTTGATATTCCCGACAGCCACTCCTAACAAACTTTCTGCTGAAGGATCTGTCTGAACAGATACACTATCCGCGACTTTCTTTTCTTTTTCTGTTTCGATGCTTCTGTTCTGGGTAATTATTAGCAAGGCTATTGAGGCAGAAAAAAAAGTAACCCAGAATAAAAAATAAGGTGACCTGAATAAGGAAACGGGGATATCCCGTGGCTGCCGGGTGATCAGCCATGTGTATAATATGAGCCAGGCTAGCAGTAAAGCTCTTAACCCTGTCAGTTCATTTCCGATGGTAAGGGTGAGAAATATCAGCCCTGCTACGGATATGGTACCCAACTGCATGTAATTCTTAATTCCGGCACTAACCGAAGGATAAATAAGTAAATGGGCAAAATGATAAAACGCAATAGCCAGCAGTGATATAATAATAAAGCTGACAACTGTAAAAATATTGAGGCTATAAAAATTAGTAACGTTGAAGGATATGCTTGAGTCTGTAACGAGGCTCCGGATCATAGAGGCCCAGACGAATGTAAAAATGACAAGCATCACCAGACATGCATAGCAAACAATCGTGTTGTTCCTGGCCGATAATTTAAACTGAAGGGGCCGTCGTATGAGCGAGGACTTCAGAAAAACGCCGATCCAATAAAATAAGATTGAATTGATCAGCAGGTCACCCAGCGAATGATTGATAAAGTTTGAAGTATAAATAGCCGGATCAAAAAGCTTAAATACTTTAAAGTTAAAAGGGAAGTTGAAAAAATAGAGAACAAGTCTTAAAAGCAAAAGCGTAATTAAAAGAAAAACGATACCTCGCCCTGTTTCATTGCTGTTCACCAGTTCTGTGGCAAGAGCGTTAATAAAGAATAGCAGGCAAAGAATAGCTATCAGCCGCAGTATAACCGAAAAACTATCCGGTATAGAAACTCTGTTCGTTTTCTTCTTTTCAATAAAAAATAAGATCCTGTTTTCACTGTTCCTGACAGCTGTCGCGTTTTTTTTATTTGTTAACTGGTAATAATGCCCGATATCTGTTCCTGCAGGAAAATTACTTTGTAAATATCTTGTCTCTTTAAAATAATGCCACTGGACAGGTATCATTGCAGTTAACAGATAAGTTCTGCCCTGCCACTGCTTTGTTCTTTTAATAAATTCAAAAGAACCATTTGCATAGTTTAAAAAATAATTACCATCCCTTTTTAAAAGATCTTCTGGCTGGGGAGACATAAGATAGGTGTTCCAGTATAGCTGGATAGGATTACCAAGATCATTAAGCTGGTAAGTAAAAATGCCCGGTAACTGGTTAAAGAGTTCTTCCTTTAAACCATTTACATCATCTGATAAAAGCTGGCGCAGTTTAGCTGTATCACTTTCTATCTCATTAAATTTATTTTCATTTACTGTTATATAGCGCTGTAAAGTTTGCTGCACTTTTACAGGAGATGCGGTGTATGACCAGTAGTTGCTGAAAATAAATGAAAGCGTGTACAGCCATGCAGCCGTAATAATGAGATACCCGTGTTTGTATGCAGCCTTAGTAAGAGTGTTAAACAAGGTTATTGTTTTTTGATGCGGTTCCAAATGGAATCCATTTCATCTAAAGTCATGTCTGATAAGGCACGACCTGCCTTAGTTGCCTCAATTTCCATTTGTTGAAACCGGCTTATGAATTTCTTATTCGTTTTTTCCAACGCTGTTTCGGCGTCGATTTGCAAAAACCGTGCATAGTTTACAAGACTGAAGAGCAGATCGCCAAATTCTTCTTCTATATTGCCGGTATCACCGGCCTGCTCTGCTTCTTTTAATTCATCCATTTCTTCCTCTACTTTTTTCCATACATCCGCTTTATTTTCCCATTCAAAACCAACCTGTTTTGCTTTTTCCTGTATGCGTGTTGCTTTTACCACTGCAGGTAATGACACGGGCACCCCACCTAAAACTGATTTTTTCCCTTCGCTTAATTTTATTTTTTCCCAGTTTCTTTTTACTTCTTCATCATCCCGTACGGTTATATCTCCGTAAATATGCGGGTGACGTTTAATAAGCTTGGCTGCTATCCCATTCATTACTTCTTCCAGGGTAAATTGCTTTTGTTCAGAACCAATTTTTGCATAGAATAAAATATGCAGCATCAGGTCTCCGAGTTCTTCTTTTATTCCTTTCCAGTCTTCCTCAATTATCGCATCCGTAAGTTCATAAGTTTCTTCGAGGGTCATTGAACGTAGTGTAGCAATCGTTTGTTTTTTGTCCCACGGGCATTGCTCTCTTAATTCATCCATGATCTTTACTAAACTCAAAAATGATTTGGCTACCGATTCATTTTCCATATCATACCTGCATTAATGATGTAAAAAAAAATATGCCTGTAATAATTATTGTAACAATAAATGTGGTGATGTTAAATAATATAAACTTTAAAATTGTTTTGCCTCGGCGCTGTCCGTAAAAATTGCGCATAGCCTTGTAATCATAAAAAAACAGCAGCAGGATTAAGGCAAGCTTAAGCCAGGTAAAGAGGCTCCACCCGGTTAAACTTTGTAGCCCGCTAAAGCCGTAAAAAGTCAGCAAGATGATGAATGCTGCAATATAAAAATGAAGAATAAAGATCACATGGTTCACGTAATAAAATTCTTTTCTTCTTACGTACAGCAGTTGCAGTATTAACGCTGTAAGCGGAACAGATAAAAAAAGCATTTGAGGGAATGAATGCATGAATTTTTCCATCAGCTTTTCCAGGAATTCATCAGCCTTACCTTTATATTGACGATTAATTGCAATGAACCGATGTTTCGTTCTACGCATAAGCCATCCATCTTTCTTTTTCGGGGGGAGCTTTTTTTGTAAAGAATCATAAGTCTCCTGTCTATCCGGCAAGTCACTCATCCCGATAATTTTATTCCTGTTTGATGTATCTATTTTACCCGCTTTATAGTTGCTGATGAGTGTATCGACCCGGGCAAGACTTTTTACCAGCTGAATCCTGTCTGCCGAGTCAGTTTCTTTCTTTATATCATTCAAGAGTTTAGTTCGCTGCTTTTCATATTTCGTGATACCCGAGTCAGACCTGTTTATTTTAATGGGAGAAGTAACAAATGAAAAAAAGATAATAAAAAAGAATGCTGATGTAAAAACATACATCCTGATTGGATTTAGATAAGATGCCCTTCGCCCCAGACCGTATTCTTTGGGCAAAAAGCCAGGCTTAAACAAGAGGAGCTTTAACGTACTGAAGAACTTCCCGTCGAAATGCGTAACATCATAAGCGAAGTGTGTGATCAAATGCCAAAAGGTTTCTTTGGGTTCAAGGTTTTCCTGCCCGCATTTATGACAGTACCGTCCCTGCAATTCAGAATTGCAGTTAAGGCAAATTTTTTCCTTCCTTTCGGGTGAATGAGACACAGCGTTAAAATTTGACTAAAAATACTCTAACTGCGCTATGAACGACAAACCTTTATGATGCTTTTTTGAATAAAAGCGGGAAACTGCCTTTACATTTGAGTTTCGTTATGCACATACAAATGAAAACAACCCTGGCTATCTTTTTAAGTACCCTTTTTTTTACTTCGGCCGGGGGCCAGTATTACTTTAATGATGTTGTTATCCAACTGGCTGCAGCTAAACAGCACCAGCTCTTAAAAACAAATAACATCCGTAAGGTAACTGCGAGCAGTTTCGAAAATGATAACCAGGCCGCAGACAATTTTAGTCTTACACAGGATATCAATGAAGATGCAAGTACAGTAACTACCAAATCAAGTTCGCCGGAATCCGGCATTTCTATTACTACCTCTTCTTACAGGGGAAACCGGGTGATAAAAACCGATGACAGCTCTGCTAATGTTCGCAGCACGATCACTTATACCTATGATGCTTCCGGAAGAATTTCAATGATCCGTACACTCACAAAAGATGCTTTTATGGGATCTGTTTCGGAGGAGACCCATAACTGGTTCTACAAAGAAAATGGCATTGCCTCTTATATGTTGAGAGTAAAAGATAAAACCGATACCACCAGGATAGAATTTACCTATGATGAGAAGGGAAATATTGCAGAAGAAACCTGGAAGAAAAGAAACACTCCGATCGAACATTATTATTATTACTATGATGAAGCGGGGCATCTTACAGACATTGTAAGATTCAACAATAAAGTAAAAAAAATGTTGCCCGACTTTCTATATGAATACGATGCAGAAGGAAGGATCATTAAAGCTACCCAGGTACCTGCTAACAGCAGTAATTATATTGTATGGACCTACACTTATAATAGTAAAGGTTTAAAACAACAGGAAATTGCCACCAATAAACAAAAGCAATTAATTGGCAGAATTGAATACAAGTACCAATGATTAACCGGTAACGTAAGCCTTTTTGTTTTGGCCCCTGTAAGCTTTCATCAGTTCTAACACTTTTTCAATGTTATCTGCTGCATGAAAAATAAGGTCATCACCCGTATAACTATCAACTGCAAATTGCAATGCCTTCGTTTCACTAGCTATTTCATGCACTTCAATATTTCGTTTCGCAGATTCTATCCCTTTTCTTAAGAGCGCACTTAAAATTTCTGTTGTTCTCCCCCTTAGATCTTCATCGTGCCTGATGATAATGATATCGAAATAGACTGCTGCTAATCTTGCATACGAAATAATGTCTTCATCTCTCCTGTCGCCAACACCGGCTATAATACCAATTTTTCTTTTTTTACCGAGTGTATTAATGAATTCACCCACAGCTTTTAATCCGTGCGAATTATGCGCATAATCAACGATCACTTGTCTGCCGGGCAAATTAAATACATTCATCCTGCCTGGTGTAGAATCGGCGCCGTTTTGAAAACTCAGCATACCGCTTCTTAACTGATCGATTGTTAAGCCATTCAGATATCCTGCAAGAGCTCCCGCCAGCAGGTTGTAAATATTGAATTTTGCTTTGCCCTTAAATGACAGCGGAATGTTTTCTACTTTTTCTATTCTTAGGATATTACTTCCTCTTTGTATAACCAGGTATTGCTGATCTACATAAGCTGCAATGCCACCTTGTCTGCAGTGTTGTTGTATGCGATCAGAATAATCGTTTAGCGAGAATAAAGCGATGTTGCATTTAAGGTCATTCTTCATTCCATATACCAGGTTATCATCCGCATTTAAAATTGCATATCCCTCCGGCTTTACTGATTCCGGCACCACAGATTTTACTCTTGCTAATTTTTCAATCGTATCTATTCCTCCAAGACCAAGATGATCTTCAGAAACATTGGTTACTACTGCAATGTCACATTTATCAAAACCTAATCCCGATCTTAGAATTCCACCTCTTGCACATTCCAGCACTGCTACGTCAACAGTCGGATCTTTTAAAACAACCTGAGCAGAATAAGGGCCTGAGCAATCGCCTTTCTTTATTAATTCATCAGCGATATAAATACCATCGCTTGTTGTATAACCAACCGTTTTCCCTGTGTTTCTTATTATCGACGCGATGAGCCTTGTTGTAGTTGTTTTACCATTAGTACCAGTAATGGCAATAACAGGAATACGACCCTGATCTGATGGATCGGGGAACAACATATCCACTACAGGCTTCGCAACATTTATTGCTTTACCATGGCTCGGACACAAATGCATTCTGAACCCTGGTGCTGCATTCACTTCTATAATAACGCCTCCCGAAGATTTGATCGGCCGGGAAAGATCAGGAGCGATAATATCCAGTCCGCAAATGTCAAGTCCCATTATTCTTGCAGCCCTTTCAAACAATTTAATATTATCCGGGTGTACGGTATCCGTTACATTTTTGGCCGTTCCGCCTGTACTCAGGTTGGCTGTTCTTCTCATGTAAACCACCTGATCTTTTTCAGGTACATCTTCCATGCAGTATCCCTGTTCTGTTATGGTGGTATGCGTGATCTCATCAAGTTCGATCTTTGTTAAAATATTCTGATGTCCATCGCCACGTAAAGGATTTTTATTTTCTTTTTTAATGAGATCGAGGATACTAGAATGCCCATCACCTGTAACACAGGCAGGGCTGCGCTTTGCTGCGGCTACAAACTTATAATCAATAACAAGCACCCTGTAATCAAAACCTGCTATATGCTGCTCTACTAAAACTCCATTGGAAAATTGTTTAGCTAAATGAAAGGCCGCTACTGCAGCAGGATAACTATCAATATTTGTTGTAACTCCGTTACCATGATTACCATCATGTGGTTTAATCGTTACAGGAAAGCCCACTTCAGCTATTGTATGTTGTAATTCTTCCATCTGGCTTATCTTATATCCTGTTGGCACAGGAATATAATTGTCACTCAGAATTTGTTTGGTGGCTTTTTTACAGCCAGCATTTTCAACGGCGATGCTGCCCGTATTTGAACTGATCGTTGCTTCAATTCTTTTTTGTTTTTTTCCGTAGCCAAACTGAACGTATGAACCATCGTTCAATCTTAAAACAGGAATATTTCTTTTCTTAGCTTCTTTTGCAATAGCGTCTGTGCTGGGGCCTAGCTTTTCACCTTCCCACAAGTCTTTTACTTTTTCAACGTCTGCGTTAATATTATAATCTTCCCCGGCGATTAATGCTTCAGCAATTCGAACTGCAGCCATGGCAGTGTATATTCCGGCCTGTTCTGTTTCATAAGAGAAAACAACATGGTATTGTCCATATTCCCCGGTACCACGTGTTCTTCCAAAGCCGGTATTTAAGCCCGCCATACTTTGTATTTCCAGCGCTATATGTTCTATCACATGGCCCATCCATGTTCCTTCTTCAACACGTTTAAAGAAACCGCCTCTTTCGCCTTCGGAACAATGATGCTCAACCAGGCCCGGCAGTAATTGCTGTATTCTCTGGGAAAATCCGGGTATTTTATTAGTAGGACACTCTTCTATCTCTTCCAGATTGAGCAGCATTACTATTAGCTGATGGCGTGAAACGGACCAGTAATTTGGTCCCTTAATCACATTAATCTTTTCTATACGCATGCAATCCTCTCTGTTTACTTAGTATTTAGTAAAATCTATACCAATCGACCATAGGCAGCTGGCACATTTTTTTGTTATTTTAATAACTATGGAATTACCAAAGGGTTACTTGATAGCTATCGGGGGGGCAGAAAAGAAAGGAGGTGCGGATAATGAAGAAAGAGATGATGGTTTATTCGACGATGATTCGATCTTAAAAAACATCGTAGAAATTATTCAACAGCAAAACCAGCCTGTTAAAGTAGGTCTTGTAACTACGGCATCCCGCAGGCCCGCAGATGTTGCAAAACCTTATGATGAAGCTTTTCAAAAATTCAATATCCCTTTCGAACACTTTAACATTGCTACACGTGAACAGGCGGAATCGAGAGAAATGCTTGCTAAATTAACTGATTGCTCCTGTATTTATTTTTCAGGGGGAGATCAGTTAAGATTGTGTTCAATTTTAGGAGGAACAGAATTTTTAAATGAAATTAAAACACGTTATCACTCCGAACCTTTTATACTTGCTGGTACAAGTGCCGGTGCAATGGCGCTTAGCCGGATCATGATTTACGGAGGTAATGCGGCAAAGGCTCATTTAAAAGGTGAAGTAAAGATCAGTATCGGTTTTGGTTTTATAGAAAATGTGATCATCGATACTCATTTCGATGCAAGAGGAAGATTTAACAGGCTTGTACAAGTTGTAGCTTCTCAGCCTGCGATGTTAGGAATAGGTTTGGGTGAGGATACTGCTATCATTGTACAAAATGAAACTGATCTTAGAGTAGTTGGCTCTGGCTGCGTAACAATTATCGACGGCAAAAACATTTGTTATACGAATGTTGGAGAGGTAGCTAATGAAGAAGCGATTTCTGTAAAAAATATCCAGGTACACCTCCTTTGCAATAAAGATCAATACCCGTTGAGGAAAATACTTATGCCTCCGCAATAGGTTTCTCCGTGATTATTGTATTGAATGATATATTTGAACAAAATTCCATCTTGTCTAACCCTGTAATAGCTGTAGTATTATTAAATTATAACGGAAGAAAGCACCTGGAAACTTTTCTTCCTTCTGTTGTGTCTTTTACAAAAGATGCTGAAATTATCATTGCAGATAACGGATCAACGGACCATTCGTTTTCGTTCTTACAACAACATTATCCGTCTTTAAAAATAATTCAGCTTGAAAATAATTCAGGTTTCGCCGGTGGTTATAATAAAGCGCTGGAGCAGGTAAAAGCAGATTATTATATTTTGCTGAACACCGATGTTGAAGTAACAGCGAACTGGATAAATCCTGTTATTGCTTTAATGGAAGAAGACCCTCTAATCTCTGCATGCCAGCCAAAAATTTTATCTTATACTAACAAAGAAAATTTTGAATATGCGGGTGCATGCGGTGGATGGATCGATAAATTAGGCTATCCATTTTCGAGGGGCAGAGTTTTTGAAACGATTGAAAATGATATTCACCAGTACGACACTATTGAGGATATCTTCTGGGCCTCGGGTGCAGCAATGTTTGTTCGCGCTAAGGTTTTTCATGAGCTTGGCGGATTCGATGAAAGTTATTTTGCACACATGGAAGAAATAGATCTGTGCTGGCGCATGAGACTTGCAAACTATTCAGTTAAAGTATGCCCCCGGTCTGTTGTATATCATTTAGGAGGAGGAACATTACCAATTGGCAGCCGCAAGGTATTTTTGAATTTCAGGAACAACCTGAATATGCTGCGAAAGAACCTTCCTGCTTCTACTTTAGCCTGGGTTCTGCCCATAAGAATTTTGCTTGACTGGGCCTTTGCATTAAAAAACCTTTTTTCCGGTAATGCGGGCACTTTTTTCGCACTTATAAAAGCACATATTGCCATTTTGAGAAAATCACCTTCTACGCATAATTTATCGAAAAAGAAGCTGATTAGTCTCACTGGCGTCTATAACGGAAGTATACTGGTGCAATATTTTATGAAACAAAACAGGACGTTTTCAAAAATTGTTAAAAAAGCCCGGTAGAAAAATCAGTTTAACCCTTATTTTTGCAGGGCAATTTTTAAACATGTCACACGAGCACGAAAATATCAGGGAAAAAGAGTTTGGTTATAACTGGGTGAGATCGTCCCGTTTTCTTTTTTACCTGCAGATCTTCTGTATGGCCGCCTTTCTCCTGGGTGGTTGCTATAAGCTGTATGAAAAGCGTTACCAGGGTAAACCCGATGTGGAAGTGCCTGATAACACGCTGTATACGCCTAAGTACAAATAAAAAATGCCAAAAATTTTGCAGTCAGCTTCGGATTGCTATTTTTGCACTCCAAAAAGTTCTTATTAGAAGCGATTCGAAGAATTGGATTTGAAATATTGCGGAAGTAGCTCATTTGGTAGAGCACGACCTTG
>JAQBNK010000006.1 GCA_028288595.1 Chitinophagaceae bacterium | reverse complement strand
TTCTGAGGGCCATCCGGATAAAGTAGCTGACCAGATTTCAGATGCTTTAATTGATCATTTTTTAGCTTTCGATCCTCAAAGTAAAGTTGCTTGCGAAACGCTGGTTACAACCGGACAAGTTGTTCTTGCCGGCGAAGTAAAATCTAAAGCTTACCTCGATGTGCAGGAAATTGCACGTGGTGTGATCCGTAAAATCGGGTACACTAAAAGTGAATACATGTTTGAAGCGAATTCCTGTGGAATTTTATCCGCTATACACGAACAGTCTTCAGATATCAACCAGGGCGTTGACAGAAAGAAAAAAGAAGAACAAGGAGCAGGTGATCAGGGGATGATGTTTGGTTATGCAACCAATGAAACGGATGATTATATGCCTTTGGCACTTGACCTGGCTCATAAAGTTTTACAGGAACTGGCGGCATTGAGAAGAGAAGACAAACAGATTAAGTACCTGAGACCTGATGCCAAAAGCCAGGTTACACTTGAATATGATGACAACAACAAACCCGTTCGTATAGATGCGATCGTAGTATCTACTCAGCATGATGATTTCGATACAGAGCAAAAAATGCAGGAGAAGATCAAAAAGGATATTGTAAATATTTTAATTCCGAGAGTAAAAGCTAAATATAAAAAATATGCTAAGCTCTTTACAAACGATATTAAATATCATATTAACCCCACTGGGAAATTCGTAATAGGAGGACCACATGGAGATACAGGGTTAACGGGCCGCAAAATTATTGTAGATACTTATGGTGGAAAAGGCGCACATGGTGGTGGTGCATTCAGTGGAAAAGACCCTTCAAAGGTGGATCGTTCCGCAGCATATGCGACACGTCATATAGCCAAAAATCTGGTAGCTGCCGGTGTTTGCGAAGAAATATTAGTGCAGGTATCTTATGCAATTGGCGTGGCACAGCCAATGGGGATTAATGTAAATACCTATGGCACAGCGAAAGTGGATATGAATGATGGTGAAATTGCTGAGATAGTATCGGCTGTTTTTGATATGCGTCCATACTTTATAGAGCAACGCCTTAAACTTCGTAATCCTATTTATAGTGAAACTGCAGCTTACGGTCATATGGGCCGTAAATCAGAAATAGTAACAAAAGAGTTTCGTTCTCCAGATGGTAAGATCCTAAAAAAGAAGGTAGAATTGTTTACCTGGGAAAAGCTGGATTATGTTCCAAAAGTTAAGAAAGCTTTTGGGTTAAAATAACAAAACCGGAGCCACTTTTTAAGTGGCTCTTTTTTTTGGGAAAGGTTTTTGTTTGAAAAAAGTTAGAAATTGTGAACGATTGTTATGCACGAAATTGAACCTTTTTATAACTGGAGACATATCTATGTAGCAGAGGAGGATGAACGTTCCCCCTTCTATGGCAGGGAGCACAGTGAATTCGAATATTCGCAGACTGTTTATAATTATTATATCCATCCGCAATGGGACGAAATTGGTAGCCGTACTCTTTATCTCAAGGTGATATACGTGGATTACGAGTTGAACTTTGCAGTGATTGAAATGATAGGAGAGTGGAATGATGCGATAGAAAATGATATCATGCAACTGAAAAGAGATGTGATTGATAAAATGGAAAAAGAAGGCATCAGTAAGTTTATTCTTATTACTGAAAATGTGCTGAATTTTCACAGCAGCGACAGGGAATATTACGAAGAATGGTATGATGAGGTGAGTGATGAAAACGGCTGGATTGTGAGCCTGAATATGCCTGAATCAACCCAGTACGATTTTAAAAAGAAAAAACTCAATTACTATATTGAATTAATGGATCTGCCTGAATGGCGAACGTACAAGCCTTATCATCTTTTTAAAAAGATCGATGGTATTTTAAACAATCGCCTAACCGCCTAACTTTCTTTCGAATTAACCTTGCCAAAGGTGTTTTCAAGTTTTATCTTTGCCACACAAAAAGTTAGTAGTCAATAAAGATTAATTAATAGCATTATACCATGACTATTAATTTATTGCCGAAAGATGAATGAACAAGGATTTATATAAATGAAGTACGAGAAAGAAATAGAGCGCCGCAAAACATTTGCCATTATCTCTCACCCGGATGCAGGCAAAACGACATTAACAGAAAAGTTCCTGTTATTCGGTGGTGCCATACAAACCGCAGGAGCCGTAAAAAGTAATAAGATCAAAAAGCATGCGACCAGCGATTTTATGGAAATAGAAAGGCAGCGGGGAATTTCTGTCGCAACTTCTGTAATGTCGTTCGAGTATAAAAACATGTTGATTAACCTGCTGGATACTCCCGGCCACAAAGACTTTGCAGAAGACACTTACCGAACATTAACAGCTGTTGACAGTGTGGTTTTAGTGATAGATAGTGTGAATGGTGTTGAAGCGCAGACAAGAAGATTAATGGAAGTCTGTCGAATGAGAGATACCCCGGTTATAGTATTTATTAATAAAATGGATCGCGACGGTAAGAACAGGTTTGATCTGCTGGAAGAAATAGAGAATGAATTAAAGATACAGTTGCATCCCATGACCTGGCCCATTAACAGCGGAAAGGATTTCAAAGGTGTCTACAATCTTCACGACAAAAGTTTGTTGCTTTTTACTGCGAATACTAAAGCATCGGAAGAAAATAGTGTAGTTATAAACGATCTTGGTCAAACTTTGCTTGAAGATAAAATAGGGCACAACGATGCTAATAAATTAAGAGAAGATGTTGAACTGATAGATGGTGTTTATGGAGAATTAAATTCAACTGATTATCTCAATGGAAAAATTGCACCCGTATTTTTTGGAAGTGCCATCAACAATTTCGGAGTAAAAGAATTGCTCGACACTTTTATCAGGATCGCTCCAACACCCAGAAGCCGGGAAACTACTAAAAGAGAAGTCTCCCCGGCAGAAGATAAACTGAGTGGTTTTGTTTTTAAGATCCATGCTAACCTCGATCCCAAACATCGCGACCGGATTGCTTTTTTGCGAGTTTGCAGCGGCAGGTTTGAAAGGAACAAATATTATCATCATGTCAGGCTTGATAAAGATTTCAGGTTCAGTAATCCTTATACATTTCTGGCCAGGAGCAAAGACATTATTGATGATGCTTATTCCGGTGATGTTGTTGGCTTATTCGACACCGGCAATTTTAAAATCGGCGATACGTTAACTGAAGGTGAGGATTTTTATTTTACCGGCATTCCTTCTTTTTCGCCGGAGTTATTTAAAGAACTGGTGAATAAGGATCCGATGAAAACAAAACAACTTGAAAAAGGCATCAGGCAGTTAACGGATGAGGGTGTTGCGCAATTGTTTACACAGTTTGGCGGAAATAAAAAGATCATAGGGTGCGTTGGAGAATTGCAGTTTGAAGTGATCCAGTATCGCCTACTGCATGAATATAGTGCGGCCTGTGAATTTCGGGCTCTGCCTTTTTATAAGGCTTGCTGGATAACCAGTAAGGATGAAAAGAAGCTGGATGAATTTACACGTTTTAAACAGTCAAATATCGCGGAAGATAAAGATGGGCATCTTGTTTACCTCGCTCAAAGTGAGTGGTTTTTAAATACAGAAAGGCAAAACAATCCTGCAATAGAATTCCATTTTACAAGTGAGATTCACAAATAAATCAACCAGTAATCTTGTAATGAACCGCGTTAGTATTCAGCCAATCAATATAAATGATGTTGAAATATTACGGGCAACTGCAATCAAAGCTTATTGCGATCATTACCTTGATTTTTGGTATGATGAAGGACACTCGTATCTTGAAAACAGTTTTTCCATCGGCAGGCTAACAAAAGAGCTTTCCGATCCTGACAGCAGGTTTTATTTATTAAATTATGATGGCCTTCCGGCAGGTTTCCTGAAATTAAATATTAATACTTCATTTGATTTGGACCCGGCTAAAAATGCGATGGAGATTGAACGCATTTATTTGAATAAAAACGCAACAGGGAAAAATATAGGTAAGCAGGCTATATTATTTTCAATTGATCTTGCTAAAAGCCTTGGAAAGCATCTGATCTGGTTAAAAGTAATGGATACCAGTTCCGGGCCTATTCAATTTTACGAGAAAATGGGTTTTGAAAAATGCGGTACATACCGCCTGGATTTTCCACAGATGAGAGAAGAATTACGCGGAATGTTTATAATGAAAATTATCTTGACAGCTTCTCGCTAACTCAACGAAGCTAAATCTAATCCAGCTTTTTTATCAGCTTAGTAATAATTTTTCTGCAAAAATTGATCAGTGCCATTGCAGGTAAACCGATAATGATAAGTACAAGGATCAATTCGGCAAAGCTGAGATTTCCCATGTTTCTTTTATTTAAGGGTAAGATAAAAAATAGTTTGTACTAATTCATATAATATTTAAGGATTTTAATCTTATCTATAAATTATGTTTTGTTTTTCTTTTCATCCCCCTGGTGGATGAGGGATAAATTACAAATCACTCAGAATCAGTAATTAATTTTTGATAACGGCAATAACGGGTGCGGTTATATTTGTATTTCTTATGACTCCCCAATCTAAAACAATATTTCATAAATTATTATCAGACGACATTCCTACTAAACCTGCAATTGCCGGGAGCGATGCGGAGAGACTATTCAATTTTTTCAGAGACTGCAAACTTTTTCGCTGGTCAGATGCTAACAATGACTGCGAAGACAGGGCGAATGCTATCTGCATCTTATTGGATGCCTGGAATGTTCCGAATTATAAAGGGTGGGTGTTCAGCGGGTATTACCTTAAAAAAAATTTCGGCAGCTTACACAATTACTGGAATTTTCATGTGGCCGCATGCGTACCCATTAAAGAAAATGGAATTACCGAGCAATATATAATTGATCCTGCAACCAGCGATAAACTTGTCACTATAGCAGATTGGGCAGAGGCAATAACGATGACTCCCTATAGTTATCACCTGGTAAAGTCCGGACACTATTATATTTTTCCTGCCAAAAAAATAGAAAAGGATAACTGGTACAAAAGAGATAAACGAAATACAAGATGGACGATGCAGGGATTAACTGGCATTAATGGAGTGTCTGCGAAAGGACGAGCCCAGTTAAGTTTTAATAAACACAGCGTCGTTCAAACAGAAAAAAAGTTTCGTGAACTGGAGAGAAGAGGTATCGAAAAATAATAATTCATTTTTCGTTCTTTTTACAGATAATCGTTTTAATAGTTACTTTACAATTAAACCACTGAACCTTCATGAAGACAATAAGTTGCTTTGCCTTATTTGTTGTGGCTCTTTTTGTATTAACGTATTATGGCTGTGATGTAAAGAACAAGGATGCTGAACAGAATAAAGATGTCGCAAAAAAATATTGTGGTTCATGTCATCTTTTTCCCGAAGCATCTTTATTAAACAAATCTGCCTGGTTAAGTGCTGTGCTGCCGCCCATGGGTAAGCAACTTGGTATACTTTATTCAAACGGGCAGGCATATCTTGATCTGCACTACTCGGTCGATAGCAATAATAATTATGTTGTAACCAAAACAGGCGTTTCTATAGAGGACTGGAATAAAATTGTAGCTTATTACCAGGCCGAGGCGCCTGATAGTTTACCCTTGCAGAATAGGAAACCCGTCACTGACTTTACGAAACAATTTACCACACATGAACTTGCATTGGCACCCGCAGGTTATTGCGCCACCTGTTATGTGGGTATAGACCCTGGTAATCATTGGCTCTATGCAGCAAATGCTTTTGATTCTAGTTTCTCAATTTATAATGAACATCTTGATAAGCTCGCATCGGCTAATATTCATGGTGCATTGGTAGATATCAATTTTCAGTCATCATTGTCTGCCGCAGGTATTCGCAATGGTATTTTTACCAATATTGGTATTATGAATCCGAACGATAAAAAAGCTGGTACAGCTGATAGTTTTAATATAACATCGGATGGGAAGTTTTCCGTTACTAAAAGAATATTGGATAGCATGCCCAGGCCGGTGCAAACCACCAGGGCAGATTTTAATAATGATGGTTTGCAGGATTACCTGGTTTGTGGTTTTGGAAATAATTCAGGTGCTCTATATATTGAATATAACAGGGGTAACGGCAAGTTCGAGCGACGCGATATCCGCTCTTTACCCGGCGCTATCAAAGCTTATATCGTTGATTTTAATAAAGATGGTCTTCCTGATATTCTTGCACTGATGACACAGGCGCAGGAAGGTATTTTTTTATTTACCAATAAAGGCAATGGCAATTTTGATACGAAAGAAATTTTGAGATTCTCACCCATATACGGTTCAAGTTATTTTGAACTGGATGATTTTAACCATGATGGTTACCCGGATATTTTATATACCTGTGGCGATAATGCAGATTATACACCGCAATATTTAAAAGCTTTTCATGGAGTATATATTTATAGCAATGATGGCAACAATAACTTCAAACAAAAATATTTTTACCCTATACATGGTTGCTTTAAAGCTATTGCGAGGGATTTTGATAAAGATGGCGACCCCGATATTGCAACTATATCATTCTTTCCCGATTCTAAAAATCAGCCCACCGAAGGTTTCATATATCTTGAAAACAAAGGCAACCTGCAATTTCAGGCGGGCAGTATTAAAGAATTTGCCCAGGGTAAATGGCTGACTATGGATGCCGGAGATATTAACGGAGACGGTTATGATGACATTGTTATTGGTAGCCTGGTGCCTCCTGTACGTTCACTTGTAAATAAAGAGCAACAGCAGAAAACAAAAAAATCTGCTCTACTCTTATTGATGAATAATGGAAAAACTAAATAAATATTTGCGGCTCGATTACATTGTTCGTATTAATTCATCTGCCACAAGTAGCATTACATTTTATTTTACACTTATTTAAACAGGATATCACGTTGTATAAAAAAATGCGGAGCCAAAAGGCCCCGCTGATTAGCAACGGTCGAAAAAATATAGACTTAATCGTTTTTATTTTTAACCTTAACCCTTCCGTCTTTTTTTACTTTATATTTTTGACGATGAGTATCATTCTCTCTCCATGGATCTGTTCCGGAATACCTCACGGTATAATGTTTCCTTCTTGCTACAACCATCCCTGATGGCAGTGTGGTGCCGCTTACCCATTTGCTGTTTGGTTGATCATAATACCAGTAATCACGTCCATTAAGATCATAATATACATTGGCATCCGGATAATAATAATACCGGTGTGTAGTGGTGGTTGTTGTTTGTGCAGATGCTTTGAAAGCTGTTAGGCTGCAAAGCACCATCATAATAAATAAGATCTTTTTCATACACTGAGTTTGTAAAATTTCCACCAATAGCATGCCACTGCTTATATACAGATTAGTTGAACGTATTGCAGAATAATAGTTGGCGGGTTGCCAGCCGGCAAGGAATTGATTTGCTCACTCATTTGTTTATGAGAAAAGATCATCTTCCCGGTAACTTAATTTTCCGTCAACTATTTTCGCAGGCGAAGTATAGGGATGTTCTGTTGATTTCGCGGTATTTAAAATATGCATTGTCTTCCACCCGTTTATTTTTAGATAATCGGCTATCAGGGATCGGTGGCATTTCCACCATACACCTTCCGAACACATGATCGCAGTTAGCTTCGTTGTTGCAATCACCTCGAGGTCTTTAACAGCCGTTTTGAACTCATTAGTTTGCATATAGTCTGCGTAACCTCTGAAAGCGGTATGACGCCATGCAGTATTAATAGAATTAACCTGTGGCTTTCTTCTTCCGCCCAGGCCCATTAAGTGCACATATTCAATTCTGGCTGCAGGTAAGGAAATTTCTAATGCATCTTTATTAAATTGAGGGAAAGCCCTGGAGCCGGGGTAATGCCTTACATCAGCCAATATTTCAATATTAAAAGATTGAAGCATGCTAATAAACTCTTCTATGCCTCGTGTAGAGTGACCAACGGTATATATAATTTTATCAGGGGCAATCATGATTATAAAGTAATAATACCAAGGATTCATTCCTTATCTTCCTCGTTTACGATCTTATTTTCAATTCTTTTATCTGGGATAAACCACATGCAAGCCACTAAAAAATAAAGTGCATAACTGATCCATGCATTAACGAAGGCAGTTGCAATAGCAATGATATAAATGATCACCGAAATAATTCCTTTTCGGTCTTTTCCAACAGCTTTCGCTAAAACAGAATTATGTCCGTGCAGTCGAATCAGCAATTGAGAAAGTATATAATAAGCAACCCCGTTCATTAACAGTACTACACCATATAAGACAACAGGCCATGTAGTAAAATTGTTTTCACCCATCCAGCCTGACGCAAAAGGTACCAGCGACAACCAAAACAATAAATGCATATTAGCCCACATTACCGAACCATTTATATGTTGCGCTGCATGCAGCATATGATGATGATTGTTCCAATAAATACCCAGGTAAATGAAGCTTAACAAGTAGCTGATAAGCACAGGTAAAAGCGGCCGTAATGATTGAAGACTTCCACCATGCGGAACTTTCATTTCCAGCACCATTATGGTGATAATAATAGCGATTACACCATCGCTGAAAGTTTCGAGTCTTCCTTTGCCCATAGGGTGAAGATAATTCGCAATTTGGTAATTATTAAACAGCTGATGAAGATGACCGGTTATGCTTTGTCCAGTTTTTCAAATTCATATTTTCCTTTAATATGCTGGTTGAAATAGATGCCTTTTGCACCTGAGGTCTTCATAGCATGATAGATTTCGAAGGGCACACTTTTATATTGATACACCAGTCCCGACACGAAAGTGATACGTAACATTTCCGTAATCTCATCGTAAGAAAAAGAGGCTACTACTGTAGATGGCATTTAGCAGTTAGTTAAAAGATAATGCCAGTTTGGGGGCTGGTGGCTGGTAAATCATTGGTCATTAAACTATTGTCGCACAGCTTCTACAGCCGGGGCTGGTTATTATTCACACCCCTATATCCGGCTTTTAATTTACCGGAATAAATACGATATTTGCCCTTCATCAAAAATTGCCGGTAAACTATGGGGAAATCTCAGGAAACCTTTGGTAAAAAGGAAAAAGAAAAAAAGAGGCTGAAAGCCCAGCAGGAAAAACGTGAAAAGATGGAGGAGCGTAAAGCCAATGCCAAAAAAGGCAAGTCGCTGGATGAGATGATGGCTTACATAGATGAGAATGGCAATATCTCTGACACTCCTCCTGATCCCCGCAGAAAAAAAGTATTTAATCACGAGGACATGCAGATCGGTGTTCCTAAACAGGTACCGATGGATCCTTCTGAATTGATCCGTACCGGAACTGTTACTTTCTTTAATGACGCCAAAGGCTTTGGTTTTATTAAAGATTCTGTAACCCAGGAAAGTGTATTTATTCATGCCAACCAATTATCTGCTCCCATCAAAGAGCACGATAAAGTAACTTTCGAAGTGGAGATGGGACCAAAAGGTGCGAGTGCTACAAATGTGAAAAAGATCTAATTGAACAATAACCTTTGGCTAACCAGCAGCCGATAAAAAGCCGTTCTAAACAGACCGGCTTTTTTATTGCAAGTCTGGTGGTTACAATACATTTCTTGTGATCTTTGTATTGATAAATACAAGTATATAACATCATTAATAAATACTGTCATGGCTATTTCAAAAGGTACCAAAGCACCGGATTTTAAATTGTATAATACAGAACGTAAACCGGTGGAACTAAAAGAATATGCAGGGAAGCTCCTCATTATTAATTTTTTTCCTGCCGCGTTCACTGGTGTATGTACGGAACAATTATGCAGTAACCGCGACTCCCTTGCATATTATAACGACCTGGGTGTTGCCGTAATTGGTATATCAGCAGACATGCCTTTTTCCTTGGGAGCATTTAAAAAAGAACAGCACATTAATTTTGAATTGCTTTCTGATTTTAATAAAGTAATGATACCTGCTTATGATATGTTATTAGAAAATTTTACGTGCGAAATAAAAGGCGTAGCTAAAAGAGGCGTAGTGGTAATTGATAAAGATGGAACGGTAATGTATTCAGAAGAAACCGTGAACCCTGGTACGCAGGTCAACTTTTCTGCTCTGAAGGAGATGCTGGAAAGCATGAAGTAGATTTATTTAATACTAGTGTGTGAAGGACTTTAAAAAATATTACATAATTACTGCACCGCCGGAAGATGTTTATCTGGCTCTTACCAATCCGGCAACGATCCAGTTGTGGACAGGAGAGCCGGCTGAAATGAGTGAAGAGCCCGGCAGTGAATTTTCTATGTGGGATGGTAGTATCGTAGGAACAAACCTTGAATTTGAAAAAGGAAAGAAAATTGTTCAGCAATGGTATTTCGACCAGGAAGAACCATCTATAGTAACAATAAAATTGCATGAACATAAAGACGGGACCTCATTAGAATTGCGGCACAGTAATATTCCCGATAGTGAGTATGATGATATTACAGAAGGGTGGACTGAAAGTTATATGAGATCGTTAATGGAGTTTTATGATGAATAAATTATTCATGCTGAGGAGAGGATCAATATTGCTGATTAGAATCCCGGTCGTGTATTTTTTTCTCTAGTTCTGTTATACGATGATGCAAGCTTTTATTACTTACCCCATACCGGAGGATGAGGAAGATGCCAAGAATAACTAAAAATACAACGAAGAGCACAACCAATATTAACAGTATCTCCTGGAACCCTAAGTTTCCCATAATGAAATTTTAAGTTGAAAACAAGATAGCGTTAAAATTCAAATAAGAAAGGACTGCTTTCAGGCAGTCCCTTAATTTATAATAAAGTTCAGCCACGACCTTCAATTAATTCAGCCTCATGCTTAATAAACATACACGCGGCGCCTGTCGTAATAATAGTCATCGTCATCATGATGTTTTTTAAATTTTTTATAGTGCCCTAATTTACGTCCGCGGGTTTCGCTCCATACAACAGGATACGACCGTGTGGGTGCCCAGATTACAGGCCTTGAACGTTGCGTCCATACGGGATAGGACCGCGGAGTATTTATCACTATTACAGGACCGGCATAGCCATACCCCCTATTCCATTTTTTCTGAGCCTGTACAGTAAAGCATGAAGTCACAATTAAAAGAAACAGCAATATCTTTTTCATAACTTTTTTAAAAGGTTTGCAAAGACAATACCTATCATATTAGGGTCAGGAAAAAAATTCAAAAAACGGACAGGATAACTTCCTGTTTTAACTTTTTGTTTACCATTCAGAAAACATGATGAGTATGTATCTTCACTTAATATGACTGCTGAAAATAAAAAACCAGGACCTGATATCGTTAACGATGTACTGGAAGATTGCCTGATGGCTTATCCTGTTTCATCGTTCGTTATCAGTCTGTATAAGCAATACCGCGAACGCGGCAGCCTGAGTAAAAAACAATTACAGGGATTATATGGTAAAGCATCTTCTATTAAAGAAATGTCTCCCGGCAGGCTCGCAACTCTGGAAGCGATCATAAAAAAAATGCGGACGAAAGATAAATCTGCACCATCACTACCGAAACCCCCGGATCAAAAGGACGAAACAGCCGGAATGATGATCGAAGCGATTTTGCAAAAATATCCCCAGCATAAAAGAGTACTGTTTTTAAAAGCCAAATACGATCATAATGAATTACTCACTTCAGCAGATATGGATGACCTGAAAAGATTTCAAAAATTGGTTTCCAAATAATGAATCGTAAAAAATATTTAATGCTTATAAATAAAGAAAGCCACCATTACGGCAGCTTTCTCATTATTCTTTCTCACTACTGATTTTTTTATATCACCAGCATCGCATCTCCATAAGTAAAGAAACGGTACTTGTCTTTAATAGCCCTTTTATATGCTTCAACTGCCAGGTCGTAACCGGCAAAAGCGCAAACCATGATTAGGAGGCTTGTCTTTGGTAAATGGAAGTTAGTTACAAGACTATCAGCTATATTAAATTGGTAAGGCGGGTGAATAAAATGGTTGGTCCATCCTTCACTCGGCTTCAATAATTTTTGTGCCGTGAAACTACTTTCCAAAGCACGCATGGTAGTAGTACCTATTGAACAAATACGCTGACTGCTTTCTTTTGCTTTATTAACGATCTTGCAGGCACCATCAGTGATCTCGTAATATTCCGCATCCATTTTATGTTTGCTCAGATCCTCTACTTCGATCGGCCTGAATGTACCAAGACCAGTATGTAAGGTTACTTCAGCGAAACGAATGCCCTGTATTTCGCAACGTTTGATCAGCTCTTTACTAAAGTGAAGGCCTGCAGTAGGGGCGGCAACAGCTCCTTCATGTTTTGCATAAACGGTTTGAAAACGTTCTTTATCTTCTTCATCAGGCTTACGTTTGATGTATTTTGGCAGAGGAGTTTCGCCTAAGAAGTCAAGCATTTTTTTAAAGCTCTCTTCGTCTTCATCCCAAAGAAAACGAATGGTTCTTCCACGGCTCGTGGTGTTGTCAATTACTTCGGCTACCAGTTCATCATTCTCGCCAAAATATAGTTTGTTACCCACCCTTATTTTTCTTGCGGGATCAACGATCACATCCCACAGGCGGTTGGTTTTATTTAATTCACGAAGCAGGAAAACCTCGATCTTGGCGCCTGTTTTTTCCTTGCGTCCATACATGCGGGCAGGAAAAACCTTCGTATTGTTAACTACGAAAACGTCTTTATCACCAAAATACTCGAGGATGTCTTTAAAGTGTTTGTTCTCAATTTGACCTGTGTGCCTGTGAACCACCATCATCCGGCTGTCTTCGCGGCGTTTTGTAGGGTGCTGGGCAATCAGGTTAAGCGGAAGATCGAATCTGAATTGACTTAATTTCATTTTTAGGATATCATGTTACGGCATGAAGAAAGTTGGCAAAGGTAGGGATTTTGAGAGTAAAAACAGGGAGGAAGGTTTTAGAAGCCGGAGGTGCTGGTAATCACGGGTTGGCGGTTGATAGTTGATGTCCCGCCAACTGCCAACAATCAACTGCCAACCAACTTAGGCATAGACGCTATCAACTGGCGGGTATAAGGAGAGGCGGGATCGTGATATACCTGTTCAGACGGGCCGCTTTCTACAATCCGGCCCTTGTTCATCACCATGATCCTGTCGCTGATATACCGGACAACTGAGAGATCATGCGAAATGAAGATAGCAGTGAAACCGAATTCTTTTTTTATATCATTGATCAGGTTTAGCACCTGCGCCTGTACGCTTACATCTAAGGCCGCTACACTTTCATCGCAAACAACAAAAGAAGGTTCAAGGGCGAGGGCACGGGCGATAGCGATACGCTGACGCTGACCACCACTGAACTCATGCGGGTAACGAAAAAAATGTTCGGGTTTTAAATTTACTTTTTCCAGCAAATGCATCACTTTATCCTTTCGCTGCTTATCATTATCAAGTAAATGATGAACCTGCAAAGGCTCCATAATTGCACGACCAACCATCTGTCTCGGATCAAGTGAAGAGTAAGGATCCTGAAAGATGATCTGCATATCTTTCCGCAGTGCTCTTAATTCATTTTTTGGGAGAGCGAAAATATCGCGACCCTTAAAAAATATTGATCCTGTATCTGGTTTATTTAATGCCAGCACGGTACGGCCAAGCGTTGTTTTTCCGCAACCGGATTCTCCAACCAATCCCAGTGTTTCACCTTCCAGTATTTCAAAACTTACATCATCCACCGCTTTTGTGTAGCTGATTGTTTTGCCTAACAAAGATTTTTTTGCAGGAAACAAAACGCTAATGTGCTCAGCTTTTAAAAGAATATTCTGAGTTTGTTTGGGTCGTTCTTGCAGGCCTTGTTTAATACTTATCTTTTTTTCTGTGATAATACCTTCATCGTCCACATCCATAAAATCACTTACTACGGGAAGCCTTTCATTTTTTGGATGATCAGCGGGTCTGCAGGATAATAATGCCTTGGTATAAGGGTGCCTGGGGTTGGTTAGGATTTCTTTGGCAGAATTTTGTTCAACGATCTTCCCCTTATACATTACAATGATCCTGTCAGCAATTTCTGCAACAACCGCCAGGTCGTGAGTGATAAATATCACCCCCATATTATTTTCTTGCTGAAGGTCTTTAATAAGCTTCAGAATATTTTTTTGTACGGTCACATCCAGTGCGGTAGTCGGTTCATCGCAGATCAATAAACGTGGGCTGCAGCTCATCGCCATGGCAATCATTACTCTTTGTTTTTGGCCACCGCTTAATTGATGGGGATATTTTTTATAAGTGAATGATGGTTCAGGTAACTGCACCTGCTCAAACAAATGAATTGTTTTTTCTTTCGCCGCTTTTTCATCACACTGCAGATGCAGCCGGATAGATTCAGCGACCTGGTTACCGACATTTTTTACAGGGTTGAGTGATGTCATCGGTTCCTGGAAAATCATAGCGATCTTATGCCCGCGGATACTTTGCAAAAGATTTGAATCTGCACTCAACAGGTCAATCTCTTTATCATTTTCAGTAAAAATGATCTCTCCTTTAAATGCTGCCGGCGGTGAGGGCAACAATCTTAAAATAGAAAGTGCGGTAACAGATTTTCCAGAGCCTGATTCGCCAACAATCGCAACGATCTCACCTTCATTCACAGAAAAATTAATATTGTCCAGCGCCATTGTATCACTGTTTTCCGTTTTAAAAGAAACGGACAGGTCCCGTACCTGGAGAAGGATATTCATCAGAATCTCAGGTGCCTTACGGTAAGGCCATTGTTGGCGAGTTGTTTTAAACTGTCTATACCAATCTTTAAATGATTCTCCACATATTGTGCCGTTACGGCTTTGTCGCTTTCTTCTGTTTTTACTCCTTCGGGAATCATTGGAGAATCACTCACCAGTAATAAAGCGCCGGTAGGAATTTTATTATAAAAGCCTACAGTAAAAATGGTAGCAGTTTCCATGTCGATCGCATAGGCCCTCACTTTTTGCAGGTAAGCCTTAAATGCTTCATCATGTTCCCATACACGGCGGTTAGTTGTATAAACAGTGCCCGTCCAATAATCAACGCCATAATCACGAATGGTTGTGGAGATAGCTTTCTGTAACGCGAATGCAGGCATTGCCGGAACTTCAGGAGGGAAGTAGTCGTTAGAAGTACCTTCACCTCTGATCGCCGCTATCGGTAATATGAGATCGCCGATCTTATTTCTTTTTTTTAATCCACCGCATTTTCCAAGAAACATTACGGCCTGCGGTTTTATTGCAGCTAAAAGATCCATTACGGTTGCTGCACCGGGACTACCCATTCCAAAATTAAGTATGGTAATTCCATTAGCGGTGGCACATTGAAAGGGGCGGTCCAGGCCTACCACGGGAACATTGTTCCACTCGGCAAACATCTTTACATAATTACTAAAATTGGTAAGCAAAATATACTCTCCAAAATTGCTCAGTGCTTCACCGGTATAACGCGGGAGCCAGTTCTCTATTATTTCTGATTTTGTCTTCATTATAGTTATTAATGGTGGAGATTGCCTTCAGATTTCGGATTTCAGTTCCCTTGCAACTTCCAAACAATTCCGGCCAGATAAATTCTGCAAATATACTATTTTTCAGGCCTTAGGAGGATTGTATGATAAAAATCGATTATCCCAAACAGGATTTTAAAATAAAAGCAGAGGCAGGAAAGGAACTCATCTTTGATGATAACAGGAAAGCATGGGTGCGTCTCACGCCGGAAGAGTGGGTGAGACAAAATTTCATCCAATATCTTCTTCAGTCAAAAAAATATCCTTCCTCATTAATTAGTATAGAGAAAGAAATTGAATTGAACGGCTTGAAAAAAAGATATGATATTATTGTTTATAAAAGTGCAGCGCCATGGATGATGATAGAATGCAAAGAAATGAATGTCGAATTAAGTGACAATGTTATTCAGCAATTGTTGAGGTATCATATGGTTATTCCTGTTCCTTACCTCGTAATCACAAATGGCAGCCGGACAATGGCATGGGAGAAGAAAAATAATGAACTGGTTGAGATGAATGCATTGCCAGAGTGGTGAGGGAGGAAACGTGAAACGTGAATCGTGAATCGTCAATCCTGAATCCTGCATCATGCATCCTGAATCGCTGAGTCAAAGAGAATGCATTCACGATTGACGTTTCACGATCACCTCACTTCCACCACATTCTCTCTCAGCACATACACCTTATTTTTTATCGTCATCTCCTTTCCCTGTTTTAAAGAAGTGAAGTCTGTAATATCTTCATCGGTAAAATGAATGCTCCCATTTGTTTTTAACGCAATGGTAATATAATCAGGATGAATGCCCAGCCTGTTACCGCAGGCAACAATATGAACGGGTTTTGATATTTGATTTACCAGTTCAATATCTCTTACCGGTGCCCACCTGTCTGCGAGTAATACAATGTTATCATAACCCGCTGCTTCTTTCGAAGCAGTGATAATTCCTTCACAAACATTTTCCGGGAGATCGCCGCCGCGGCCACGTTGCATAGCCATAGAAATTAATTCCGCGGCATCAAGTGTAGTTTTAAAACGTTCAGTATAAACTCCGCCAGTACGGCCAATTTGTTTTTGTGCGTCAGCTAAATTATCTCCGTCATTAAAACAACTGAAATACTGAATTTCATTTTTCTTTTCATGATCAGATAAATATTCCAGCAGCTGTAATAACCATGGCGACATACTACCTGTAACATCTGCCACAACAAGCGTTTTTTTGAATGCTATTTTCTGCAATGTCTTTAACACGCTGGAATCTTCCTTCATCAATGGCTTTTCAGTAATTGATGCGAGGGGTGGTTCCGGCTTTTCAAGCAAAACATATAGTGTATCGCTATCTTTTTTATCTCTTTTGTACTGCGGTAAGATCAGGCGGCGCTGCAATGCCTGCTGAACAGTTACCGGGATAATAGAATCGCCTACTCTTTTATCTTTTAATAAAGAATCGGGATAGTCAGCTATTTTCTTCATGAACCTTCCATAAAAAACTTTTTGTGTTGAACCCCCCGTTTGATGGATAATCGCCCAGTTACTTCTTTTTTGCGCATTAACCGGGGGAGCAGTGTTAGCAGACTCTTTTTTTATGAAATCATCTATCCGTTTTAATTCCACGTCCGTTTCAATTTTTGAGTCGGCCTTACGATAATTGATCACAAAGCCATGCAGCATATCCTGGGATGACTGTTTATCCTTTCCATTCATTTGTCTTATTACCTGCCAGCGAATATCATGTTGCTGCAAAGAAAAAGGCAGTAATCGCTGTAGTGATTTCAACCGGTTAATATTCAATTGGCGCAGCTCGTCATTGTTTGGATAATCTGTGAATACTAAATCAATTGAAAGAATTTGTGCATGGTTCAGCAGGTGAATCCCCGTAGTATCTGTAAAGTCACTTTTAGAATAATTCATTTTCAATACCATATAATCATTGCCGATATCTGAAACGGTATACACGGGAAGTTTGATCAGGTGATGATCCAGGATAGAATCGGTAAAACGATTATCCTGGCCATAGCCGACAGCATAGAGCAAGAAAAAGAAAATAAGAAGTTTGATGTTCATTGATATTTTTTTTCTCGCGGAAATCGCAGAATACGCGGAAAATTTTCAAGATGATAAGGTATTTATTATTTCAATGCTATAAGACAACAGCTTTCGATGAATCTACCAGAACTTTCCGCGTATTCTGCGATTTCCGGCGAGAAGCTATTCAAAAAAAAGCCGCTGCATCTTGCAACGGCTTTCTAATCAATTTATCGTTCTTATGGAAAAATACCGAGCTCGGCATAAGAGGTTCCTACTTTATTGATCGCAACAACATAAGCTGCGGTTCTCATATCCGGAATTTCATTGTTGCTGTGCCAGTAATCCATGATCTCTCTTGTAGCTGTGATCATTGTTTCCTCCAAACCGCTATGCACCAGGTCGGCTTCTTCAGGGCCATGCATAATGAAAGCTCTTTCTTTCTGCTCCACATTTTTACCGGTTAGTGATTCGATCTGTCCAAGAATATGCGTGTTCAGGTTTTCCGTAAAACGCTTTTCCATTCGGCCGTAACGAACGTGACTTAAATTTTTCAGCCACTCAAAATAGGAGACAGTAACACCGCCGGCGTTTAAATACATATCAGGAACAACCAGTGTTCCTTTTTTTATGAATATTTCATCTGCTTCCGGGGTTAAAGGACCGTTTGCGGCTTCACCAATTATTTTTGCTTTTACTCTCGGTGCATTTTCGCCATTAATTACATTTTCAAGTGCGGCCGGTATCAGGATATCGCATTCCATTTCGAGTGCGTCTGTGTTCTTATTAAAATTTTTAGCTCCCGGAAAGTTCAAAATAGAACCCGTTGATTTACGGTGATTAAAAACAGCATCCACATCAAGTCCCTCCTCACTATAAATCGATCCTTCATATTCTGCAAGCGCCACGATCTTTGCACCGGCACGCTGAAAGAAAATAGCTGAATGATATCCTACATTTCCTAATCCCTGCACCACCACTTTTTTTCCTTCAACCCCAATAGGAAGATTAAGGCGCTTCATCACTTCCACCATATTACATACTTCACGCAATCCGTAAAACACACCCAGGCCCGTTGCTTCTGTACGTCCGCGAACGCCACCTTGTGTAACAGGTTTACCCGTAACGCAACCTGCCGCATCTATTTCCCCGGGTTTTAAAGATGTATAAGTATCAACGATCCACGCCATTTCTCTTGCGCCGGTTCCATAATCGGGAGCAGGAACATCAATGCCTGGCCCAATAAAATTTTTCTTAACTAATTCAGAAGTATAACGGCGTGTAATTTTTTCCAGTTCATAGACGGAATATTTTTTCGGGTTGATTTTTATTCCGCCTTTTCCACCACCAAAAGGAACGTTAACAATGGCGCATTTGTAAGTCATCAGAGCGGCCAGTGCCATTACTTCATCCTGGTTCACTTCATCGCTGAAACGAATGCCACCTTTACACGGTGATTTATGGTGAGAATGCTGCACACGGTAAGCCTCAATTACTTCAATTCTGCCATCATCCATTTTTACCGGGAAGCGCATGCTGTAAATTGAATTACACGCTTTGATCTGTTCAAGCAGGCCCTGTTCCCATTTGGTAAACTTCGCTGCCTTGTCAAAGCTTTTGATTACACTAGCGAAGAAGTCATAATGTTGTTCGGCCATGTTTCTTTATTTTATTTGAAATTATTTTGTTCATCAGCTTTATAACAATTTTCATCTTTCGTTGCGTCGCACCCTTCAGGTTTCTGTTCGCTTATCAGCTTCCCTTCGCCACTCAATCACTCTGCTGTTGCTATCTTTTGTTCTTTTCTATCTTAGATATCTTCCGGTCAAGGTTAAAGACATAGATAAACAGTCCGAGCATGATCACGACAACAACTGCTACTACTACATATATCTTACCATTACTTCTCATTACGTCATTCGATGTTGCATCCTGTGCAAAAACAGTTATGCCCGACAGGCAGAACATAAGCAGCGAAGCGAGTGATTTTAATAACTTATTCATTAGCGAGTTTTTCAGTGTATAAACGCAGGCGAATTCTTAAAGTAGATATCCAGATGCCCAATAATGTCCATCCGAAAAAAGCCGGCCACATTACCAGTTTCATTTCAAGAGAAGAATCTTTTGGATTCAATCCCGGGTTCCCTTCGCTTCCCTGCCCGCCGGGATGTAAAGATTCTGTGAGGCGTGGTAAAATCCAGAT
>JAQBNK010000030.1 GCA_028288595.1 Chitinophagaceae bacterium | reverse complement strand
CTTTACTCTTTCCCCATCATCAAAACCACTAAAAGCGCTCTGATCGCTTTGCGCATCAAAAACCTGTATTTTATCTACAACATCAGGAGGCAGATTTCGTGTGGCCATTTTCGGATCATCACCAAAGAATCGTTTTCCATCAACCAGAATTCTTTGTACCTGTTCACCCTGCGCTTTCACGTTTCCATCTTTATCGGTTTCCACACCCGGAATTTTATTGAGCAGGTCCTCTACATTACCATTTGGTTTTACAGTAATATTCGCTGCATTAAATTCAACCGTATCCTTTCTTATTATAATTGGCCGAGGAGAAGCAGTTACTACCACATCCAATAATTGGTTTGCCTGCAGATACATATAAATATTGCCCAGGTTTACAAGCGGGCTGTCTGCTCTTACGGTAAATGCCCTTGTGATATTATCGTAGCCCTGGAAACCAATGCGTAAACTATAATTTCCGAAAGGGACTTCGCCGATATTAAAACTTCCATCGGCGCCACTTAAGCTCCTTGCTGCAACAGATGAATCTCTTGTGTTAATTAGCGATAAGGAAGCTTGCGAAATTATTTGTTTATTTATCGTATCCATCAGGCGGCCCTGTACACTTCCATGAGTTGTATCATTATTTCCTGTAACAATTCTAGTTTGTGTTGCTGGGGCAGTGGTAATATTTCTGCTGGATGATGAATCCCGTGTTACATTTCTTCGCTGGCGGCTTTGAGTACTATCGCCAGATCTTCCAAAAGAATTATCGCTTCTGCGGAATGATGTATCGCCGGCCATTCGCCTTCCTTGCCAGTTAGTTGTGTCCCGCCGGTTTCTCCTGGTTGTATCTCTTTGAGCAAAGAGCGTTTGAATTGACACAATTAAAATAACCAGTGTAAATATTTTTTTCATAAAAATGATTTGCAAAGCCTGCTCTCAGGCTTCAAAAAACATTCCTTTTAAACAGTGTGTCGACGAACGGGATAATTATAAAGAGGAATAAGAAAATTTGCAACAAAAAAAAATCCCGCTATTAAGCGGGACAGGGTTTTTAATTATCTCTTCTAAAACCGCCACCAGGCATACCTCCCGGCCGGCCGCCACCTTCTCCTCTCTGAAAATTGTTAAACATTCCGGGGCCGCGTTGTTGCTGTTGTTGCTGGCCGAACTTTCTAAGATTATAAGTAAACGTGAGCATTACATAACGCTTAAGCACGGTAGTCTTCACATCCTGCACATAAGTGGTGGTAGCTGTGCGTGAAATACTCTGGTTCTGATTTAAAAGATCGAATACCGATAATTTAAATTCACCCGCTTTATTTTTAAATGCAGTTTTAGCAATGCTTGCATTCCACAGCGCAATAGATTGATTGTATCCTTCTGCCTGGCCGGAAGAGCGGAGGTAGTTGAAATCACTGCCAAATATCCAGCCGTTGTTTTTTGTTGAATAAGTCGGCTCAACCGCAAATGTTTGAGTTAAGTAGTTGGTGTTTTGATTATTAGAATTGGTATAGTGAACAATATTATACGTTGATGTACTTGAAAAGTTCAGATCAAATCTTTCTTTTAAATTCATTGTTAACCGAACCGTTTCGCCCAGCACATAAGTTTTTGAAATTGTTTTTTCGTTATTCAGCAAACCAACGTCTTTGCTATGAGAAACATTAGAAGTAAGATTTAAATTTCCTTTCAAAGCTTTTACAGGAAAACCATAATTAAAAAACCCGGAGAAATTATAAGCGCCGTTAATATTTACGGGCCGTACAAACTGTGCACCCGGAATAAGTTTTACGCCATTAATAAACATATTTACAGTGTCGCTGTTTAGTGTAACCTCATTGCCTATCTTATTTTGTGAGAAGCTACCATTAATACTTGCGAAAACATTTTTAAAAGTTACTACATCGAACTTGCTATAGAATAAATTGATGTTGTGCCTGAACTCTTGTTTTAGGTTCGGATTTCCACTGGTAATATTTAGCTGGTTGCTATTATCAATTACCGGTTGCAACTGTGTAAGACTTGGCTGTTGTGTACTGCCCTGGTAACGTAAGCGTAAGTTCTTTGTGCGGTTTTTATTGTACTGTAAAGAGAACGTCGGAAAGAAATTAAAAAAATCATGAGTTAATGTACTGTCTTTTGTTCTGTTGAAACTGGTAAGGTCTGCTTTCTGAACGCCGGCACCAATAATATAATTAAACTCATTTGAGATTTGCCTGCGATAATTTAAAGAGAACCTGTTGGAGATGTTTGTATTTTCAAAATCGTTCGTAAGGGTTGAATTGATGATATCAAACTTACCAGAAGCTTTATTAAACTTCATCGTGCTTTGATTAGAATTGTTGAGGCTGTAATTATAACTGTAGTTTGCTTCGAGCTGGCCTTTTATTCCCATGGGTTCAGTGTAGGAAAGTGTTGCACCATAGCTTTTGCCATCCTGGTCAGTGTGACTTAGCTGGTTGGTGGTGTCTTTAAACGCGACATTATTTCTATAAGTTGTATTATAGGAAAGGGTGGTTGAATTAATTACTTTTTGACTTAACCCCTGTGTAAGATTTAAAGAAACCGTTCTGCCTTTTTTCTGAAATTTATGTCTTAGTAAAACGGTGTTATTAAAATTATAGCCCTCGCTCTTTGAAGCGTTGGTAGAATTAACTGCATTCACCGGAATAGTTGTGCCTCTCGTAGTTGTAGAATTACTGGTGCTGAAATTATCTGTCTGCTGGTTACTATAAGTTGGACGAATAAGAATTGAATTCATCGTATCAAGCTTCTGATCGATCTCGAAATTAAAACGGTGATTCTGGTTCTTATTATTTGACCGGTATATATTACTGGTGAATAAAGAAGCGTCTCCTTTAACAAAGTTCTCAGTAAGCTGGTCCTGGTCATTATGGGTATTCATGTTATTATAAAAATAACTTCCGTTAACCGCGGTAAACTTGCTCCACGCATCACTATAGTTTAAACCAGCAGCTAATGTTCTGGCAATTCCCGAACCTGATGCAGAAAGAAAATTACCACCACCGCCACCACCGCCGCGGTTTCCTCCACCACCACCACCAAACATACCACCACCGCCACCACCACCACGGTTGCCACCATTATTTCCGCCACCTAAAATATCCTGGATCGAAAAATTTTGCTGGTTTACATTGTTGGCTTGACCAACAAAAGAGATTTGCTGGTTACCATTAAAGCGATTGGCACTTATGTTAGCGGCATAACGCCCATCGGTACCTACTCCTGCGGCACCTTTTCCAAAATAACCTTTACGCCTGTCTTTTTTTGTAATGATGTTGATGGTCTTTTCGCGGTTGCCATCATCAAAACCGCTAAAAGTACTTTGATCACTAAGGGCATCGTATACCTGCACTTTATCGATCATGTCAGTTGGAATATTTCGGGTCGCCATTTTAGGATCGGTCCCAAAAAAACGTTTTCCATCTACCAGTATTTTTGTTACCGCTTCGCCCTGGGCTTTAACCGAACCATCAGAAGCAACTTCAACTCCCGGTAACTTTTTAAAAAGGTCTTCGGCAACTGCGTTCGGTTTTGTTTTAAACATGTTTGCGCTCATTTCAACCGTATCTTTTTTAATTACTACGGGTGAAGCCTGTACGTTTATATTTCCAAGATCATGCGCAGCAGCCTGCAGGTATATTGTATGAAGGTCTGCACTTGGTGAAGCCTTGCTGATAACAACATTTTTATACAAAGACTGGTAACCCTGGAAAGTAAATAAGACCAGGTAGTCGCCATTGGTAATATTAGAGAGTAAAAAACTGCCATCGGGCTTAGTGATGCCGTAAGTAGCTACCGAAGAGTCTTTGCTGTTTAGAACGGAAACCGTTGCAGATTGAAGGTTCTGCCTTGCCGAGCTATCAGCAAGTTTTCCTTTTATTGTTCCGGTCTGTGCGGAAACAATGGTTGATCCAACTAAGAAAAGAAGGGTGTAAAAATATTTCATGCAATTAGTTTGGCTATTCGGTTAAGCGATCATTTTTTTTTGCTACTTTCTGAAAGGGCGCAAAAGAATGATGGGTCGAAAATATTGTCATCAGGCTAGAGCAGGTTGTTAAAATCTACACACGCAGCATTTTTATATACGAAAAGATTATTTGCTTAAGGGTTTCTTATTCAGGCTGGATGCCAAGCCTTTGCTCAAGACTGGTTTTAAAGCTGTCGCTGACAGGAAGTTCAGCATTATGAATGATAAGCAGGCCGCGTTTAATGGCTGTTATTTTGTTAATAGCGACAATGAATGATTTGTGTATTCTTACAAATTCAGCACCGGGAAGTCTTTCTTCCATCGATTTCATACTCATTCTTGTGATAACAGGTTTGGTGCTGCCAGCCAGGTGAATTTTTATGTAGTCCTTCATTCCTTCGATATATAAAATATCATCGTAATTGATTCGTACATGATTGTATTCAACATTCACGAAGAAATAATTTCTATCAGGCAGTGAAGAAGGGTTTTTCAACTGGAAAATATCATAAGCCTTATTACAGGCTTTTAAGAAGCGGTCGAAAGCAACCGGCTTTACAAGATAGTCCACCACATCAAGATCAAAACCATCCAAAGCATATTTATCATACGCGGTGATCATGATCGCCATAGGTTTATTGGAAAGCGTTTTTAAGAATTGTAAACCCGAAACACCCGGCATCTGAATGTCCAGGAAGATAAGATCAATGGGTTGTTTATTAATGATATCGAGCGCTTCCATGGCGTTACGGCACCTGCCGATCATTTGCAGGAAGGGTACCCGGCTGATATTGTCTTCTAAAAGATCAAGGGCCAGCTTTTCATCATCTATAGCTAAACAACGGATCATTTTAATTCAATACTTAAATGTACTGTATAACGGTCATTGTCTTTAGTAATGTTGAGGACGTGGCAATCGGGATACAAAAGGTTTAATCTACGGCTTACATTGGTCAGGCCAATTCCGGAATTATTATCCTTAGAGTTATTATCGGTGTCATTATAATTATTAGAAACCACAAAGGTGAGCCGGTTATTTTCAACCGAAAGATCAATATTGATTTCGGGGTTTTCGATAATTCCGATCCCATGCTTGAAAGCATTTTCTACAAATGGTATCAGCAACATCGGTTCAATATAATACTCGCTTGTTTCTCCTTCGCAGTTAAAATTGATTTGAACATCATTACCAAAACGCATTTGCTGCAGCTCAATATAATTTTTTAAATAGTCTACTTCATTTTCAAGCAATACTTTTTTCTCATCACTTTCATAGAGCATATAGCGCATCAGGTTGGAAAGGCGAATGAGTGCCCCCTCTACCAGGTGATTTTGCGAACGACTCAGCGCAACTATATTATTCAGCACATTAAACATAAAATGCGGGCTGATTTGCGAACGAAGAAATGACAGCTCTGTTTTCAATGTTTCGTTTTCTCTTTCCCTCAATTTCCTTTCAGCTTCTGTTCTGTCTATCAAAAAACGATAGGCGGAACTTAATGCAAGAACCGTAAGCGCTGTAAAAAAAGAATTTATTGGAAACCGCAAAGTCATGTGCCCGCCAAAGGCAAGTGTTCTTAAATCATAAATTCCCACAACAACTGCTACAAAAGACAGAAGGGTGTAAACAGAATATTGGCGGGCCTTTCTTTTATTTAAATAACCCGGAATTAACACATAGGCATTAAAGTAAAAATATGCCATGAGTATCAGGTTAATAAATATATAGTCCTCTATTGAGAACTGCCTGCGGATATGCTGTGGACGCGGAGCCACACTTTCTGAATTTTGTCTCAGGAAATAAGGAAGAAAAATATAGGCCGCCCAGATTGCAGCATGTAATAAAACTTTAAAATATTTCGACTGGTACCAACGCGAACGGGACATCCTGTTTTTTTATAAAGATAATTTTCTGAAAATACCCGCAAAGGTGAAAGATACCAAAGGGGTAAAAGTGCCGATGGATGTGGGATGGTTAGCGGGCAAATAGTCATTTGGTCATTGAGTCATTGGTCAATAGTCATTAGACGACATTCGTACAATAGCCCTATTGACTATTCCAAAGGACTTAATGACTAATGACAGCCGTCTTCGACAGCCGCCTTTTCTTAGCTAAACAGGTACTCTATATCTTCCCTGCTTAAAGATTTTACAAAGCCGTCGTCGTCGGTAATGAGTTCGGAAGCAAGCATTCTTTTTCTCTCCTGTAACTGGATGATTTTATCCTCAACTGTATCCTTGCAGATCATGCGGTAAGCAAAAATATTTTTTGTCTGGCCAATCCTGTGTGTCCGGTCAATCGCTTGTTGTTCTACCGCGGGGTTCCACCAGGGGTCCACTATATATACATAATCTGCAGCGGTTAAGTTTAAACCCACACCGCCTGCTTTCAGTGAAATTAAGAATACCCGGCACTGCTCATCATTCTGAAAACGCTGAATAGCTTTCTCTCGGTCCGGAGCAGAAGTGCTGCCGTCAAAATATTCATAATCAACGCCATTCTCGTTTAGTTTCTCACGTATAAGCGCAAGCATTCCCAGGAACTGGGAAAATACCAGCGCCTTATGATTGCTGATGTTTTCAGTTATTTCTCTTGTCAGCTCTTCAAGTTTAACCGACACGTTGGGAAACTTTTCTTCTTCCTTCAGAATGGCAGGACTATCACATATCTGGCGCAGCTTCATCAAACCCTGTAAAATACTCAGCTGGGATTTCTGTACGCCCTGCTGCTCAACTATTCCTAAAATTTTATCACGGTAATCATTGCGGTAAGCATCATAAATATCACGTTGCTCTTTGGCCATTTCGCAATAAAGGATCATTTCAGATTTTTCTGGAAGATCTTTAGCTACCTGTTCTTTTGTTCTGCGAAGTATAAAAGGGAAAAGCAATTTTCTAAGATGATCTTTTTGTTCTTTCGCCCCGAGTTTATCGATTGGTATCGCAAATTCCTGGCGGAAGAATTCCATGCTCCCCAGCATACCGGGGTTTAAAAAATTCATCTGGGCATAGATATCGAAAGTATTATTCTGAAGCGGTGTACCACTGAGACACAAACGGTTTCTTGCTTTCAGTAATGAAACGGCCTTCGTTACTTTACTGGAAGGGTTTTTAATTGCCTGGCTCTCATCCAGGATCACATAGTCCAGCGGGATTTCTATAAACTGTTTGATATCGCTGCGCAGCGTGCCATAAGTTGTAATGACTATTTCAATTCCTTCGAGCGATAAAGAAGATTTTGTTCTTGTGCCACCATGATGAATATAATGCCTGAGAGAAGGGGTGAATTTTCTGATCTCATTCTCCCAGTTATACATCAGTGTTGTGGGGCAAACCACGAGTGCTTTAAGCGTTCCGGTTGTTTCTTTTAGATGCTGCAGAAATGAAAGCGCCTGTATCGTTTTACCCAATCCCATATCATCTGCAAGAATACCGCCCCACTGCACATCATGCAGGTAATGCAGCCACTGGAAACCGGAACTTTGGTAGGGCCTTAAAATAGGAAGCAAATGTTCCGGCGGGGTTACATCGGGAATAGCATGAAAAGATTTTAGTTTTTCGTATTTCTCTTCCAGCTGAAAGATGAGCTCTTCTTCATTTCGCTGCTCATACAATTCTTCTATTACACTGAAATGATATTTGCTCAGTTTCAGGTCCACATTTTTTCCTTCGCCTACACGAAACAGCAGCGAATATTTTTTTATCCATTCTTCCGGGAGTATTCCCAGCGTTCCATCTTCCAGTTGAACAAACTGTTGTTTATTGGCTAATGCTTTTTTTACATCTGCAACCGTTACTTTCTGATCACCAAAATGAATATCAATTTTTGCATCGAACCAGTCTGTGTGGCTGCTGATATAAATTTTGGTTGAAGGCTTTGCAGTATTAAACCGGAAAGTTTTTAATGCCTCAAAACCAAACACCGGAACATTTAATTCTTTTACTGCATCAATAAAAAGAAAGAACCAGTTATTCTTTAAAACATCACTGCCCTTTAAAGCGAGAATATTATTATCCTCCGGCCGTATAAAATTTGAGTGAAGACTTTCTATTTTTTGAATGAAGACATTTTCCGCTTCACGGTTACGGTAAATGATCAGCAGTTTATTTTCTGAAGGAACAATGATCCTTTCTTTATCATCCTGCTTTACCTCGTAACCATTGTAAGTAAATGCTGGTTGAAAAAGAAGGTAATCTCCTTTTTCTTTCAGGTACATTTTAAAAAGCGGCCGTATATCTTTTACTTCTTCTTTTAAAAGATTGCTGAACTGAACCGTATAATTTTTAGCAAGCGGTAAAATAAAAGAAGCCAGTTGGTGATCCCATGTTTCTTTCTCAATATGCATTTTACCTGAAGGCAAAAATCTTTCAACCAATTGTACATCTTCCGGTGAGTGCCACGTTGCAAGCTGGTTGCCGGATTTAAAAATAATTGCTGAAGAGGTTTCATTTTCCCCAACAGATACAACACCGCGTTCTATACCAACAAGACAGGCCACCTGGAAGTAACTGTCTTCCGAGGACACAACAAATTCTGGTCGCAAAGAATAATCGGAGCAGCTAACCTTTTCGAGATTTTGTGTTTGAAAGTTTTTACCGGGTTTAAGAAAAAATACAAAGCCATTACCGGGCAGATCAGAAAGTAACTTTTTTAATTTGGGATGAAAGTATTCAATGATTAAAGATCTTGTTTCTTCCGGCAGTTCGTCATCGTGCTGCTGAATAATATTGTCCCAGATGCCGCTGAATGGAGAGTTCCTGTTTAAATAACGGCTCACTTCTCCCGGCATTAATTTTCTCACCTGTTGTAACAATGCCTTATCCTCTTCTGAATATAAATCTATGTTGATGAATTTTGCTGTATCCAGTCTTTCCACTTTACCAACGAACTCGCTCATTTCGTCATTAGCCTCACCCTGCACACAATCTACCTGCAGGTAAGGGTATTGATGCGCATTATAACTAAAAACAATTCCGAGTTTTTTTTCTGCCCGGGGAATATTTTCTTCCGTGTCTGTTATAACGGTGGCCTCTGCTACAGTTTTAACAGGAACATTTACGGTCTGTACACGTTTGATAGAAGGGTCAAGCAGCTTCAAAAAAGGCTTGCCATCTTTATAGATGAATTCGAATTTTCCATTAATATCATCGTCAAGAGAATATCCATATAAAGAAAGGAGTTTGTTCTTTTCCTTATCATAATTACGGATAGAATCAAAATAAGTCGGACCGTTTTTACTCAGCAGATGAAGAAAAATAGCAGCTTTGTGAACGCAAAGAGGGTAATGCGTTTCTGAATGACAGTCACAACTTGTATCAAAATTCCGCTCTTCATTTTTCTGAATGAGAACATGAAAAGTCTCGCCCTCAATGCTAACATTTGCTTTTACCTGTTCATTTTCTGCAACCAATATTTCTGGAGAGCCATTTCTTACAAAATCGTCAGCAGTTGAAAAGGCTGCGGGTTCGGTTAGCATACGAACCGTTCTAAGATCCAGTACTTTCATTTTAACGACCGTGTGCTTCTGATCGTAAAGAAGATCTTTTTCACCCAACAAATTTTTATCAAGTAACTCCTGCAACTGGAAAAGCGCAGCAGCTTCATGCCGGCAAATTTCGCCGAGGTTATATGGACATCCACAGCGTACAGAAAGTACTTTGGGATCTTTATATTTAGAAATATGAACCTTGTAATAAGTAGAATAACTATCATCCTTTACACGCATGATCACAGAACCGAATAAATCATCATGCTCAACCAATTCAACATTTCCGAGACTAAAAATTTTTTTGCCTCGCCGGATCACTTCGTCAGTACCGTTATTATATATATGCTTAACCAGGTAAGGTAACGCCATTTTAAAATCTTCTTTTCTTACTTCATTAGCCTTCTGAAAAAGCACGTCCATTCAGAAAAGGGCAATTTGCAAAAGTAAAGGAAATATGGCCACATAACAGGGCGAAAAGAGGAAAAACGTTATGAAGTGATTGTTAAATTCTGAGTTACAAGAGCTTCGCCATTATAAACAGGTAACACATTCGCAGCATCTTTTGTAACACAATATTCCAGGTCTTTTTCTGCGCCATAAGCAGCAAGACGGTGCCAGTGAGTTGTTTTTCGGATGAAGGAATACATGTCTTCACGATGTAATTCATACAACTGCTTTGCCATTAAACTGCTATCGCAATGGATTGTAAAACATGATTCAACGCATTTAACAACTGCCCCGGCAAATAAACTGTCTTCCAGGTTAAAACGATTTTTCCACCCCGAGCATCCGAGGATCACATTTTTATTTTGACTGATAAGGTGTTCGCAGACAGAAGAAAGATTAACGAACGATCCGGTAATTACTTCTGCTGCTCCCATGTTGAGGGCCATGTGTAACAACCTCGTTCCATTAGTTGTCGTAATAACGAGTGTTTTCCCTTCAATAAAATCACGATGATATTCTGAAGGCGAATTTCCATATTGTAATCCCTCTACAACTTTGCCATCTCTTTCGCCTGCTGTTATACAACCTTTAGCTTTCCCAAGCGCAATACAATCCTGTACATTATCTACGGGTATAACTTTGGTTGCACCATTATATAATGCTGTAGCAATTGTAGAAGTAGCCCTGAAGACATCAATGATAACAACAATGCTATCATTAATATTATACAGGTCGAGTAAGGCGGGAGATAATACAGTGTGTAAAAAAGGCTTTTTAATCATGCGTCCGTTTCTTCGGAGGCAAAGGTATAGGAACGGGAAATAGATCAGTATAAAAGCTGTTCAGCGAGGGGGTATACTTTGCTGGCCTGCACAAATATCCTTTCCAATAAGGCCGGCCTCTGCCCCCGGGGAATTAATACCAGCCGTCCTTCTACAATTACTTCAACTCTTTATCTTTTTATATGTGATCCGTACGCTGGCCACTCCGGCACTCAGCATATCCAATTTTTTAGCAGCAATTTTAGATACATCAATAATACGACCCTGAACAAAGGGGCCGCGATCATTAATCTTAACAGTGGCGGTTTTACCATTATCAAGATTGGTCACTTTTACTTTTGTTCCAAAGGGCAGCGTTTTATGTGCAGCAGTTAAGCGGGACTGGCTAAAGGTATCTCCATTAGAAGTTTTGCGGCCGTTGTATTTGTCGGCATAATAAGAACCCTTGCCTGTTTCACTAATTTTATGACTGCATGAGACAAGTAAAAAAAGAAGTGCTAAGTAAGCTGAACGCATGAGAATGTTTAGTGCAATTTATCCTGCTTTCAATTAAAATAACCCAGGCTATTATTAACAGGTGTGAATGGAGCGGGCACTACCACTAGGAGCACAAGCATAAAATAACAAGGGCCACAAAATTTTGTGGCCCTTTATAA
>JAQBNK010000122.1 GCA_028288595.1 Chitinophagaceae bacterium | reverse complement strand
ACACACTCTATAGTTACTCTTACCGACATTGATTCTATAAATTTAATGAAAGGGATGGAGAGGTTCAATCCGGTCATAGAGAATAAATCAATCATCGGAATTGGAGAAGCTACTCATGGCAGCAGGGAGTTTATCCTCGCGAAAAGTAAATTTTTTATCTATCTCTCTTCTCAACATGGTTTTCATAACCTTGCCATTGAGATGCCTTTTTCCATTGGCCCGATCCTAACGGATTTTATCAACGGTAAATGCAGCCTATCTTTCATTGATTCACTTCTCAAGCCTGCCAAGACATTATATTGCACAGAGTTCTTTATTTTTTTGCAACTTTTAAAAGAGAAGAACCTTTTAACCAGCGACAGTGAGAAAATTCGAATTTGGGGAATTGATCTTGATCAATATTACGATTATGCACTAATGCAACTGCGAACCGCTGTGTCGTCAGCAGGCAAAAGGAATGCAGATATATTTGATTCACTGGCCTTGCTTATTCCAAAGACGTATAAAGACATTGTTGATTTCAAAAAGGAGTATGCGACTCCTGTTATCAAAAAGGCCATTACTGACCTAACTATATTCTTTTCTGATTTATCTCGCAGGTTTACAAAATCAGAGCAGTTTTTAAACAATATGTATTTGCTTCAGCTCAAAAACTCTTTTTTATTTTTTAGCAACCAGGTAAATCCATTTAGTTATAGAGAAGAAAAGATGTTTGAAAATTTCAAGTCCATTATGGTTTTCAGCGGGCCTGAAAAAATAATGATATGGGCACACAACCTGCATGTAAAAAAAGATTCTCCCTTTTTTAAGTCATTTGGCGAATACGTGGATGAAAACTTCCCTGCTAAGTATTTTGCTATAGGCTCGGTTTTCAAACAGGGAGATTACAGGGTTTGGTACCGAGGCAATTTAACAATTATGCACCTTGATGCGCAAAACTGCGGCGAGTTTGCGCAGTTTCTTTCCAGTGCCCCGGTACCTTATTATTTTATTTCCAAAGAACAACTTCCAAAGAAATTTATCTATAAGAAGGTTTCCATTCATGAAGTTGGCATTGTGCAATTGGAAGATAACTTTAAGGCCAATAAAGCTGTTATTTTCCCTGCCAAAAGTTATGATGGATATCTTTATTTTGACAACGTGACAGCACTTCCACTTTATAAATGATAATATCCGGGAGGCCAACAAAGGATACAGGAAGCATTGAATAAAGTTCTGGTCGAGCGACGCAAGGAACTTCTTATGCGGGGCCTGCGATGGATGGATATTAAACGACTCAATAAAGAAGGAGCGGGGATAGTGCCGAAACGAATCGTCAAACGAGTTGTTTATACTTTATCACCTAACGAGTTCAGGTATGCTTTGCCAATCCCAGATGATGTGATCAGTTTATCCGGCATGCCGCAAAACCCGAGGTCAGGGGGCCGAGAGGCCTCCTTTTTTGGTTTTTCAGTTAACCGACAAGTGCATTAAAGACCGCGTATCATACAAAATCTTCAATTTCAGCCAAGCACCTAGAGGCAAATAAATAAACTTATATGTTTAATTTATTTTTATTTTATAAACATTTACGTTTATTTTGTATTTATTATTTAAACATATAGGTTTATGAATGGCCGCAAACAGAGACTGTTACTTCAGCAAGCTGATCGCAAATTAGAAGCCTTCCGGCAAGCTGCATTTGTTGAAATACCCGCCAATGGGTGGATTCATACTATCCGTCAAGCCTTAAATATCTCGTTAGGACAAATGGGGAGGAAGTTAAAAATGACAGCACAGGGAATAAAGGCACTGGAAACCCGCGAAAAGAACGCGGCTATTACGCTGCAATCCCTGCATGAGATTGCCGAAGCAATGGATTTGAAACTGGTCTATGCGATTGTACCCAAAGAGGGAACCCTCGAAGATATGATCAACCAAAAAGCTCATGAAAAAGCTATCGAAATAGTGAACAGGACCTCCGTTAGTATGCAATTGGAAAACCAGGGAAACAGCAGCGCACGGCTCAGGCAGGCAGTGGAAGAAAAGCAAAGGGAATTACAAAACGAAATGCCCAAGTTTTTATGGGACTGATTTTAAAGCTTGGGCCCGGCCAAACGCCAATCGACGAAGATGAAAAAGAAGGTTTGCTGATCACTACTATTAGCACCCAGGTGGAATTAAACGAAGTCGAACAACTAAACATAGAGGAAGCCATCCAGTGGACGATCACTAAAAGACTGAATGAAGCTACTGTTTTGTCCGAGGGTTTTGTACTTGAGTTGCATCAACGGATGTATGGTGAAGTGTGGCGCTGGGCAGGACAGTTCCGGCAAACCAATAAAAATATAGGGGTGGATAAATTTCACATTGCCACTTCTTTACGAAACCTTTTGGAAGATTGCAGGCACTGGATCCAAAGCCAAACGTTCGGGCCGGACGAAATTGCCATTCGCTTCAAGCATCGCCTCGTCAGCATTCATTGCTTTCCCAATGGTAACGGCAGGCATTCCCGGTTGATGGGCGATGTCATTGCCAACAAGATTTTTGGCCAGCCAGTGTTTAGCTGGGGAACCAGCTATCTTGTAAACAAAAGCGCCCATAGGGAAACTTATTTAAAAGCATTGCGAGAGGCTGACAAGGATAACATAAGTGCCCTTATCGATTTTGCCAGAAGGTGATGATGTAAACGAGCATTGCCTTGTTAGTAAGAACGATGAATAAAGCGTAATGAGGACCTTTTATGCTTTTGAGCCGAATAAATCCTTTAAACGGCTCATGGCAATTTACAAACCAGGACGCGTCACTGGCATCCTCTAAAGCCTGGCCGATGAAACGCGGCAGGAAATCATCACTGTAGAATTACGTTTTAGAAAAATAAGAAGGCGCCCAAAGGGCGCCTTAATTTTACATTTTTTCCGATTGCAGGTGTTGTGTCACCACGTTTTCATCTGACTGAATAGCGTTCACAAAATTGGTGATATCACTGTAAGTGTCAGAATACACTACGCAGGGAACGTCACCGAAACTGCAGCCCTCGCCATCGATATCCGTCAGCTGCCATTTATTGCTATCCTTGTACTGGTTGAAATCAGCCGCATTTCCAAGGAACTGAAAATAGCTTAGTGTTGAGCTTTGCTTTGCGGGCGCGGCTTTGAAAGCAGAACCAACAGCAAAAACAATCGCGAGTAATGCGATTAGCATTTTAAAATTTTTCATAATTATTATTTTTTGTTGTGCCTACTCTTTTACAGGTTTTCAGCATGACCCTGTTTTATCGAATAAATCATTTTGTTGTTTTTAATCTTAGAGAAAACCATATCCCGATGCAGGAGGAAACCAACATAACAGAAGTAACGATCTCATGCCAGCCCCAGGAAAGCCGGCCGATAAAACCAGCACAGGAACATGGATGGTAAGGAAGTAAACCAGTTAATGCAGCGAGTCCATAGGAACTAAAACGAAGTGAAAGGAATGCAGAAAGGAAAAATCCGTGCAGCCTTAATGAAGGAAAAAATAATAAGACAGCAGTAAGCACTTGTAAAATTGCGCCGAGGAACTTACTGCGTGTTATTTCAGAAAACAATATAGAAGCCACACACTTAGGTTGAACTTGCACCGAGGCTCTTGGCATACTAAGTAACAATCTTTCTGAGCCTAACATTCAAACTATGTTTGATTGAAAGTAAAAAACACTGACCATGCTGTATGTCACGGTTTTCTGCCGAAGTACGGCTAAAGTTGTGATCCAGCTGGTATCGCATATCGCGGAGGAGTTTTGAACTGAAAATGCAATGGATAGAGAGTGAACGTGGGATGAGGATGTAGTCTTTAAAACATCATTGAAAAAATTGCATTGTCGCAGGTGAAGTCGCTAAGACAGTTTTCTTTATTTTTACTCCTGTGAAATCTTCTTTAGCACATCTTCCTTCTAATAAGCAAAACCAAATTTTGGAGATCGTAAAGATCATCCTTGACCTGGCATCACCTCAAAAGATCGTTCTGTTTGGAAGCTATGCTAAGGGCCAC
>JAQBNK010000115.1 GCA_028288595.1 Chitinophagaceae bacterium | reverse complement strand
TGTTTGTTTAATTCATTGTTTGAAGTAAAGAATTCATTGATGTTCCTGATTCGTCCGTCAAAATTATGCAGCTTAGGGGCGATTAATTTCGAGGATGCAATAACAGGAAAAATACCTTGCATTACATGAAATACCTGGTCACGGTCGCGGGGAACCGCTCGATACTTTTTATTCTTTCCGTCTTTCTCATAGGCCCACCGCCACTGGTCCTCATGCCTGTCCCAATCCCCGACAAAAACATCCACCAGTCTTGCTTTAAAAAATAAGGCACTGTCAAAACCATTGTCGTTATCATTGATGAGTTCCTTGAGCATTTTGCCCGTATTGTCCGTTTTACCAAGAGGCTCGCGCACTTCCAGTAAACAGACCGTACCGGCAAAATCCTTTTCAAATATGCCCAGCACTGTATCAGGCGCAATGTATCCAATGATAGGATTAGCGTGGGGAACGCCGGCTGCATTTGCGATCACAGGAACGATCAATGCGGCATAAGGATGCTGATCACTCATGGCATCCACAAACAGGTCCTTTGCAAAAGTTTCCCTCATCGCTTCAGGCAATACTTTATCGGGATATTTGTTCACGCTGCGTAAGACCCATTCTTTACCTGCTTTATCTTTCAGGCGTAAAGATTTAGACTGGTAACCGCCTCCCCTTTGTATCGGTATCAACCCTCCTTTAACCTGCGACAGTTTGATCACCGGCAGGGTTGTTGGGTTTGACCATTCTTTGCGGTAATTCTCGCCAAAAAAAGTACGGTGAAAACCGCCAACACTGTCAAAAGCCGGATGCACGCGCACGACAATACTATCGGGTAATGAATTACTTCTTACAAGGCTGTCATTTCTTTTCAGGTCGGTAAATGGTTTGAGGTAAGTAAAGGCTTCCCTCACTCCTGTATCACCGGTAACATAATAAATCAACCGCAGGTTATTATCCATAAGCAGGTCAGCGATTACATATCCACCTGCCCGTTCAGAAAACAACGCGTCTTTTCCATTTTTCACAAATGAATTTTTAGCGCCTGCGCCGCTCACAACCTGGACATTGTTGCCCTTGACGATAAACTGCAGCCCATGTTCATGTCCCGCAACATGCACAAGATTGGGGAAACCTTCAAAAACACCATCTACCTGTTTGACCATGTTTTTATAAAGCGGGTGACCGACTTCTTCCGGGCTCACAAATGTCGATCTCAATAAAGGATACAATGAACCGATGACAGGCAGGGGAATATACAGGTTTTCATTGGCGGCGGTTAATGGGAAGAGATGGTCCTTCCATGAAAAATAACCACCATGAATACCGTAGTTGCGGAAAGGATGATGCGAAGCGAGCAATATTGTTTTGTAGCGGTTCTCATAAAATAATTCCTGCATCCGCTCGATCACTTCCTCTTTGTTATGGGTCCGGCAATCGGCGCCCGGATCATTTTTTTCATAAGGGAACAGCCACCATTCACTGTCCCAAACAATGATCACCATACTGTCTGATACGGCGACCTCTTCCGGGTCGGGACAGCCGTTGGCCGGAAGCAATTTGATCAAAGGGTCATGCTGTCTTTCTAAGAACTTCCATTGCTCCTGGATTTTAACCAGGCCGTTTACGCCCATATCGTCCCAGTCATGGTTACCGGGGATAAAATAGACCGGCGCATCTTTTGCACGCATGGGTGTGAATTGCGCCTGTAAGATCCCCTGCGTCCTTGCAGAATCCGCACTGCCCGGTAATGACATTCCATCCGGGTATACATTGTCCCCTAAATAAATAACGGTCGTTCTGCCTTTCAGAATTTTGGAAGCGGCATGTTGTAAAACAGATTGCTGCTGGCTGTCTAATTCGCCTGCATCACCGATCAGGATCACGCGTGCCCGGATCGAGTCCTGCCCTTTTGAGCAAATACTGCAAAGCAGTACGCCCATGATCAACAATCCTATTGTATACATACAATGTCTTTTATTTTTTATAGGCAAATTTTAAAATGTTGCCGGCACCGACACCGCCTTCGTTACTGATGTAAAGGTTATTCAACGAATCAAAAGCGATGCCTTCAGGCTGATTGAAGACGGCTTTACTTAAAGGATACACATCCTTTATCTTCCAGTCTGCGTCCGCCACTACCAACATCCCGTTTACCGCGGAAAGAATGAACCACTCTCCCGTTGAGGGATGCCTGCTGATTGCTGAGGGATGAAAGTCGATTTTTTTGGTTGCGCTTAATTTTTCAATTTCCCTGATATCTATCCTGAAATTCCCGGCAGGTGTAATGCCTGCGTCATGTTGAATCGCAAAAACACTTCCGCCACCTGTCCGGTTTGATTTTTCACCTGCGCAATGTTTGCACAGCACATATAATTTTTTATTTTTCTGATCCGCGAAGATGCCCTCATATTCACCCTGCGGCAAGCCGTTCCATATTTTTACATCTTTGACCATACCGGTTCTCGTTTGCGGGAGTGGAAAAGAAAATAACTGTCCATCGCTACGGAGCAGGTAAACAGTATTTTCGCATAAAGCGATATCTTCAAAGTCTCCCTTTGCCCCGAATTTTATCTGCGCAGGCTTCTTATCACCCAATTTAAAATAATACACTTTGCCTTCTTCATCCTGTTCGGCCAGCACAGAATCGTTGCTGCCGGGTAAAATGACAAAACCAGAGATCTCCCGCAGCTGGTCGGGCATAGAAAAAATCTCCGGTCTGGAAAGATCATAATGCGGCAATATCCTTGCCGGCCGCTGGCTGTTGGCACAGGCTGCAACCAAAAAGAAAATCAGTATGCCGGTATATTTTCTCATAGATCCTGTTCAAGGTTTTTAACGTATTCAGCGATCGCCATTTGAGAACGCACTTCCGTTTGTTTATTTACAACCGGGATATTTTGCAGTTGCTCATTAATCGTAACGGCAGCCTGGTTATCCTGTAGTTGCAATTCTATTAAATGCTTTAATTGCAGTTGCAACGCGCGGTCGTACAATGGAAAACAAACTTCGATTCTACTGTACACATTCCTGTTCATCCAGTCCGATGAACCAAGGAAGAACAGCTCATTGCCGTTATTGTGAAAAATGAAAACACGTCCATGTTCCAGGTACCTGTCAACGATCCTTCGGATGGTTATATTTTCGCTTAATCCTTTTACACCCGGAACAAGACAACAGATGCTCCGCACAATAAGATTGATCCTCACACCTGCACAGCTGGCTTCATATAACTTATTGATCAGTACCCGTTCTTCGAGGTTATTGAGTTTGATGGTTATGGCTGACGGCAGTCCTTTTTTCGCGTTGCCAATTTCATTATCGACCAGGCTGATAAATTTTTGCTGCAGGTTAAATTGAGAAACCAGTAAATGATCAAATTCCACGCGGTCATTTTCAACGGGCTTTCTTCTTTTGCGCAAAAACATAAATACGAGTTCAAGTTCGCGTGTTAAGTTTTGATGGGCCGTTAATAAAACATGGTCAGTATAGAACCGTGCGGTACTTTCATTCAGGTTGCCCGTTGCCAGCAGTCCGGTATACTCAGTTCTGCCGTTACTGTTTCTTTTAACCAGTGCAATTTTAGAATGTACCTTCAGGTTGGGGATGCTGTAAATTATCTTAACGCCCGCACTCTTCATTCGCTTGGCCCATTTAATGTTATTGGCCTCATCAAATCTTGCTTTCAATTCAACAAAAACAGTAACTGCTTTGCCGTTGCGGGCGGCACTGATCAGTGCATGCACGATCCTTGACTCACTGGCTACCCTGTACATGGTTGTATGGATCTCTTCTACATCCTGGCTGATAGCCGCTTCATTAAAGAAACGCAATACGGTTTCATAGGATGAATAAGGCGGATTGATAAGTACATCACGCTGCCGGATCTCATTGAACAGGGATTCATAAGCGTACTTAAAATGAAACTCCGCGGGCGCGTTTGTAGGGTACAATAATGCATGATCGGGCACCGGGAAGGATGCGAGGTCTTTTAAATTATGATAGTTCCCTCCTTGTGTCCTGGCGGCATTGAAAAGCCTGAACCTGGAAACAATGGTTTGTAAAAGTCTGTTTGGTATCCCGGGTTGATACAATAGCCTGGTAGCGATCCCTAAGTCCCTTTGTGTGAGCTGGTATTCAATTTTTTCAGCGATATCACCTTCAAATTCGTCACGCAGTGCGAGATCCGCATCACGTGTGATTTTAATGCTGTATGCGCCTGAGATCTTTCTGCCCGGGAAAAGAAACGGCAGGTTCTGTTTAATGATATCATCAATAAAAATTACATAGTGGTGCCCGTTTTCGCTTATGCTGTAAAACCTGGACACAGCGGCGGAAGGAATGGTAACGATCGCAAAAGCGTCGCCTGCAGAATTCCTGTCAAGTTCCACAGCAATATAGAGACTGTTGTTGGTCGGGAAAAAATTGTTTCCGGCATTTAAGGTATTGATCTCCAGGTATGCGGCAAGCTTTTTAAAAAAATAATCCCGTGACCGCAATTGAATGGAATCGGGCATCAGAGAATTATAAACGAGGGTAATATTGGCTTTAAAAAGTTCGAGTATCAACTCATTGACAAGAATATCCCCGAACAACTGTTGCTGGCGGTTCACGATCTGCCTTGCATTTTCATAGGCGCTGAGGGAAAGATCGGGCAGTATCTCCTGGCTGTTTCCCGCATCACTGGCATCAGCCATTGCCAGTAACACAGGCATCCGCACGCGGTAAAATTCATCAAGGTTAGAAGAATAAATCGACAGGAAACGGACCCGTTCAACCAGGGGCACAACCGCACTTGCAGCTTCGAGTAATACACGCTCGTTAAAATACAACCAGCTGATATCGCGGTTAAAATAAATTGGTTGGTCCATATTAAATTATTTCCAGATCAGGAAAACAGCAATATATCCCAATACCGATACCACCAGCCCGAACATAAATACGGTATAGGCTAAACGCAATAGCCTGTATTTGCGGCCCAGTACCACTCCCTGCGCGTATACGTCCTTGATCAGGGTTCCATATAAAAAATCATTGTCAGACATCACCGCCCGCATTCCCTCTTCATATTCACTGAGTTTCATTTTATAAAAATTCCCAAAGAACAGCAGGTTCACTTTCTTTTCATCTATATCGTTTTTGGTAAACATGCCAGGGGGTATAGAGGGCCTTGTCGCAATAATGGAAATGACAATTGTTACCAGGCTTACCGCCAGCAATGTGAATGATGGATAGGTAAGAAAACTGTTTTCTTCCAGTTTACGCAGTACCAGGCTGATGATGGCTGACAGGATAATGGAATTTACAGTGATCAGTATCTGTGCCTTATTATCCGCCATATCGCTAAGGCGCTGGTTGTTTGTCGATGTGATGCGGAACATGGTTTCAATACCCCTGCCGGGCTGACCGGAAGATTTTTCTTTTTTACCGTCTGACAATTCAGCAACGCCCGTTTCTGTAACCGGCACTGATCCGTTTTTTGATTGCTTCTGCAGCAACTCTTCCAGGTTTTGCATTTTTGTATCGTTCAGCAACATGCGGCAGTAATCCGTTTGATACTGGTGGCTTTGCAGCAACACTATGGACGAAGCTCTCCACTCATCTTTACCGATGTGTTTGCCATGGATAAGTTCCGTTTCTTTACGCAGCAGTTTGCTGCGTTCGAAAAAATCGCTTCCGCCGAGATGAAAAAGGTCTGCATCGCAAACGATTTTTTCCAGAAGGGATCCAGGTGTCTGCGGCATAACGGTTGCCATGATGCATCCTTTCACTTTTTCAACTACCGTTTCAGCTGTTCCTTTTTTTATAAGATATTTCTCGGCCAGGTCAGCCCCCGCCTGCTCGTGTCCCGTCGTTTTGCCAGTGTAATAACCAAGATCATGGAACCAGGCAGCTGTCACAACAATAAAAAAATCTTCATCGCTGAGCTGGTAATGATTCGAAATCTGTATCGCAGCTGCAACTACATTTTCAGTATGCCGGATATTATGATACAACAGGTTTGCATCTGCATGCGCCTTCGTATACGACGATACATAATTTCCTGCTTCGTCTGTCAGTTCAGTATACATCATCCGCTTTGGTTTTAATAAATGACGGGGTATTCATTTTCAATTTACAGTTTCTGTACTTTCCTGCAAAATCAACCTCACAAAATTTCCACCGTTTACGATATATCAATAAAATTGACGAAATGAAATGAAATTGCCTCTTTCGCCAACCGGCTTTGTGAAAACTCAAACCTCAGAAGAAATGATCAGGTGCATGGTGGTTGAATATTGGCCGAATGAAATTGCACAATAAGCGGGAAAATATCAGGACAGCTTCTCGTACATACGAAACAAGTTAAAGCGAATTTTAATTGACTGTTCACTTGCATTGACAGTTATAAAATGCCCTGCCATCGCCAATGCGGGAACATTAGCAGCAAGGCCCTGAAAACTACAATCGTTTAACAGAATCTTACTTCTTCATTTTTTTCAAATCCTTCAATCCCCATTCTTGAATGACACTAATGATGGGCATCAAGGAGTGACCATATTTTGTAATCTTGTATTCCACTCTTGGAGGAATTTCGGCATAGATAATCCGTTCTAAAATCCCATCTGCTTCTAACTCCCGCAATTGATTTACCAACATCTGCTTACTTATACCAGGGATCACCCGATGCATTAAACTAAAGCGGTTATACTTTTTACTGATTGCGTGAATTACTAACACTTTCCATTTCCCGCCAATCCTGTTTAGAAAATGGGTAACCCCACAATCGGATGGATTAAAATCTCTGTTCTTTCTTTTAGATTCCATTGGTCTATAATTTTGTACTAACTATTATATTATTGACTAATAGTGTATTTGAGACAAATATAAGAATTTTACATTCTCAAATAAGAAAACACTAAATGAAAAGTGTACAATTTAATCAGTTCGGCAACCCTGAAGAGGTGTTAAATATTGTTGAAACAAACATACCTGAAATAAACGCAGATGAAGTACAAGTAAAAATGTTGCTTCGCCCCATTAATCCTTTTGAATTAATGATAGTTAGAGGTGTATATTCCTTTAAACCACCCCTGCCCGCTATTGCTGGGTTTGAGGGTGTGGGTGTTGTTGAAAAATCAGGAGCAAATGTTACTCAACTAAAACCTGGACAAAGAGTTATTGCATTAGGTGTGCAAGGCACATGGCAGGAATTCATTAAAGGAAATGCGTCCCAATTTGTTACTGTACCAGAAGGTGTTTCAGATGAATCTGCTGCCTTAATAGCAAACCCA
>JAQBNK010000035.1 GCA_028288595.1 Chitinophagaceae bacterium | reverse complement strand
ATCTTACTGATGGTGTAATTATTGAATCAATAAACATCAACGGGACTGCAATTGCAGAAAGACAGCGACGTATCAGCGGTACGAATATGACGGTAAACTTACCAGCGCCGCTTACACATAACCAGGCTATAAAATTTACGATCTCCTGGCACTATACTTTGAATAAAGGTTCACATATGCGTACCGGTGAAATTGACCCGGGCGCAGATTTTATTGCTTATTTCTTTCCAAGAATTGCTGTTTACGATGATATAGATGGATGGAATAATTATCCTTATACCGGAACTCAGGAATTTTATAATGACTTCTGCCATTTTAAAGCGGCTATAACTGTTCCTGCCGACCAGGCAGTATGGGCAACAGGAAATTTACTAAATGCAAAAGATGTGCTTGCAGAAAAAACTTATAACCTCTTATTATCTGCAGAAAAAAATGATGCGGTAATTCATATAATCGACAGCACCGATCTAAAGAATAAAAATTTCACTAACCATTCAAAGGCTGCAAACACGTGGTTATTTGAAGCATCGGATGTAACCGATTTTGTTTTCGCCTGCAGCGATCATTATGTGTGGCAATCCACAAGCCTTATAGTTGATCCCTCAACAGGAAGAAGAACAAGAGTTGATGCGGTTTATAATCCTAAACATCGTGACTATTATTCAGTGATAGATGAAGCAAGGAAAACCGTTGAAGCGATGAGCTATCGTTTCCCTAAGTGGCCATATCCTTATGCACATGAAACGGTTTTCGACGGGCTTGATCAAATGGAATATCCAATGATGGTGAATGATAATCCTGTCCGTAATCATGCAGAATCAATAGAACTTACCGACCATGAAATATTTCATACCATGTTCCCTTTTTATATGGGAATTAATGAAACGAAATACGCATGGATGGATGAAGGCTGGGCCACTATAGGTGAATGGCTCATATCACCCATGATCGATTCAACTATTGTAGACCTGTATGGTGTAAGAGCAGTTGAAGTAAATGCCGGAAGAGAAACCGATCTCCCCATCATCACACTTTCAACTGAGACAAGCGCCTCTTATTTTACCAACAGTTATCCAAAGCCGGCGATGGGATATTTATTTATTAAAGACATGCTGGGTGACGATCTTTTTTATAAAGGACTTCATTATTATTTTCAGCAATGGCATGGAAAGCACCCTATCCCATACGACTTTTTTAATTGCATGAATACCGGCACAGGCAAAAATCTTAACTGGTTCTGGAAAAAATGGTTCATTGAAAATGGTATTCCTGATCTTGCAATCGGAAAGGTGAATCTAACTTCCAAGCCATCTGTAACTATTATTTCTAAAGGAACAAAGCCTCTGCCTGTTGACCTGCTGGTAGAATTTGATAAGGAACCTTCTCAAACTATTCACCGCAGTATTGCGGTGTGGGAAAAGGGAAATACTGATATCGATATCGCACTTCCAGCCGGGAAAAAAATAAAGAAGATCACACTTGGCTCTGCGCATACGCCAGATAGTGATAAAAAGGATAATATATGGGTGTCATCAGATAATTAAGTTGTTATTGTTTGCTGTGGCCGGTAATAATAAGTTTAACCTGCAGGCTTCTTTTTTAAGATTCCAGCGTTTAATCTAAATTATTTATTGTTTTTTAAGCAGGAATATTTGCTCTGGCAAATAGTACCCCTAATCTTTGATGCTAAATTCATTATCCTTATAATCATGCGAAATAAATTTTCCATATTAGTTATTGTTTCCCTCATTTCCATTAGGGTTTTTTCCCAGGATAGCAGCCAGCATCATCCTTATTTTAAAATTGGTTCTTCCTATTTGTCTAACGCGGTGTATTCCGGCCGAAGAGATTCTGCTACGGTTCCATATTTATATGCTGAAGCAGATTATTATACAAAAGGTGGATTTTATATCGGCTCAAAAATGGCTTTCCTTGTTAAGCCGGGCCTGAGCCAATTAGATAACATAAGCCTCGACGCAGGTTACAGTTTTGATCTTACAAAAAAGTTAAGCGGGGGCTTATACGCTTCTCATTCATTCTATAATGATTCCAGCTTCGCGGTAATGTCAACAATTACAGCCAGTGGCGGAGGTTACCTTACTTATGAATTGCCGTTTATATCACTTACCGCCGGATCTTATCTGGAGTTTGCATCTAAAACAGATATCAGTACCAGCCTTTCCGCGAGTCATCATTTTGATCTTTCTTATATTGGCATTTCGCCATCAGTGGAAGTAAATGCAGGCACTCAAAATTTTTACAAACAATATTACGCGGAAAAGAAAGTGATCTCCCAGGTTAAGAACAGTAATAAAGGAAAGGGTAGCAGCAACAGCGGTAGTGGAAGTAGTGGAGGTAGTGGTAACAGCGGTAGTGGAAGCAGTGGAAGTGGCGGCACCAGTACTGTAACAACCACAGTACAGACACTGGAGCAAACAGAAGCTTCAACATTTAAAGTGCTTGACTACGAAATAAAAATTCCGGTTACTGCTGAGAAAGGAAAGTTTGAATTTTTCTTCACGCCTGTATATGCCATTCCGGTTCACCCGGCTACCATTGTTTCAACCACCGGTACTGTAGTAAAAACAACGGAAACATTGCATAATAGTTTTTTCGCCGAGCTTGGCGTTTCCCTGAAATTAGGGAAGTGACCCTAATGATTTTACTGGGATACATGAAGGCCGGATTTATTTCCGGCTTTTTATTTTAGTTACAGTTTTTTCATTAGAAGACACAATCACACTCCCTTAAGGTTTGATTTTTATCGTCCATTCCAAACTAGTTGCGAATACCAGGAAATTCAGTTTTCAAAAAAAACATTTATCTTAACTCTGTTACCAAACTAACGCTAATGCAAACCATAAACCGCAACCAGCTTTTTCTTGCCAGCCGTATTGCCCTGATCGTAACAGCAATGACTTTCGCTTTCCGGGCATCTTTAGAGGGCATATGGAGTACCGAGTTTCATCTTACAAAAGAACAATTGGGCTGGATATTTAGCCCTGCATTCTGGGGTTTTACACTTGCCATGATCTTTGGCGGACCCTTGTGCGATGTAATAGGAATGAAACGCCTCCTGGGTTTGGCTTTCATCGGCCATATTGCCGGTATTATCACTTACCTGGTTGCAAAAGATGCAACAACATTATTTATTGGAACAGTATTTATCGGCGTTGGAAACGGAATGGTGGAAGCAGCCTGTAACCCGCTAACTGTAACACTTTATCCTGAAAAGAAAACCACTATGCTGAACCGCTTTCATGTATGGTTTCCCGGAGGGATCGTAATCGGTGGGCTGTTGTCTTATTTTTTGATTGAAAAAATGCAGATGGACTGGCGCATCTTGATAGGAAGTCTTTTTATTCCTGCGGCCATCTATGGGTTCATGTTCTTTAGATTAAAACTCCCGCAGACAGAAAGAGTAACAAGGGGTGTTAGCACCAAACAAATGTTTGGCGCTTGTTTAAGTCCTTTATTTTTTATTATGGTGATCTGTATGTTCATGACGGGTGCAACAGAACTAGGTACTAATACATGGATCGTCGCTTTGTTACAGGGAGCGAATGTATCGGGTATCCTGATCTTGGTATTTATAAATGGATTGATGGCACTGGGGCGTTCATTTGCCGGCCCGGTGGTGCATAAATTAAATCCAAATGGTATGCTCATATTTTCTGCGCTCTTCGCCGGGATAGGACTTGTACTGTTAAGTATGGTAAGCGGCCCCGCAGCATTTTTAGCAGCCTTCGTATTTGCAGTTGGTATTTGCTTTTTCTGGCCAACAATGCTTGGCTTTGTTTCGGAATACCTGCCCAATACAGGAGCTCTCGGACTTTCATTAATGGGCGGTGCAGGAATGTTTTCTACTTCTTTATTAGTTCCGGTAATGGGGCACTGGTTTGATAAATTCAGAGCTGGTGCAATTGCTGGTGGTGCCAACACCGCGGCTGCTGATGCAGTTGCTGGTTCTAATACCTTTCTAAAAGTGGCAATTATGCCGGCTATCTTATTGGTTGTGTTTACGGGTATTTATTTTGCCCGGAGAAAACATTACAGGAAAAACAGGGGTGAGGAGATACCTGCAGCCGCTATCGCATAGTTTTTTGTTATAGAACAGAGAGGCATTTATTTTTTATAAATGCCTCTCTTCTTTTTTTATCAATTGTCATTCTTAATGCGATCCAGGTATGCCCGTTTATTTCTCTTGCAATCTCCTTACCGGGTATAATTTCAAATCCCGCTTTTTCATAACATTTTATTGCGGGGTGGTTCCAGTCAAAAACATTTAAGGACAGTTTTTCCTGCTTCAAGTCTGTAAATGCGAAATCTAATAACAAGGTTACTATTTTTTGTCCGAGTCCTTGTCCACGCATTCTTTTATCGCCGATAATTATTCTTCCTAAGTATGTGTTTTCTTCGCCTGAATAAATTTCTGCGTAGCCAACAGGACTGTTATTCATAACATCAATAATAATAAATGCAATTCTTTTTTTATCACTCAAAGATTTATCTAATTGCTCATTTGTCAGCGGGAAAGAAAATGCAGGACCCGCAAACTGCATGAGCGTTTCTGCGCTATCGATCCATGAAATCAAAACCCTGTAATAATGCTTGTCAAACGGTTTTAATGATATCATCTTTATTTTTTAAGCAATAAGCAGGATTCTCCTAAATGGCATCCCCCAAAATAATCCTTTGCTGTTTTCCAACTTTCCTTAATAAGTCTGCTCTTATAAGAAACACTGGAAACTATTATAACCTAATGCTATATGAGAAAAGAATCAATCATCTTATTTTTTTCTATTATTTCAGCTCTTCAATCATATTCGCAAAAGTCTTTCCCGGATACAGCGGAAACTTATTTCAGGGAAATTAAGATACAGACCTCGAAGCATTCAGGGCTCTGGAATAAAGATATATACGGACCCATTTTATTAGTCGATGTTACTACAAGAGAAGTGTTTGCGAACTTTCCGGACAGTGCCGGCTACCTCGTTAAACAAGGAGAAATTTATACCGGTACATTACCTGTAAATATAAATCTTGCAAATACTGCGGTTAACTGGGGTGGAAGAAAATGGGCAATGATGATGTTACCGTTGCCGACGGAAAAAATGAACCGCATTTCCTTAATGTCTCATGAACTTTTTCACAGGGCACAGCCCGAGTTAGGTTTTGTTCTTTACAATGTTAATAATAACCACCTCGATACAAAAGATGGCCGCATATTTCTGAAGCTGGAACTGGAAGCTTTAAAGTCAGCACTTAAAGCAAAGACTACTGATGAAAGACAATTGCATTTATTGAATGCTGTTTCCTTTAGAAAATACAGAAATAATCTTTTTAAAGGATCAGGTAATGAAGAAAACCTTTTAGAATTAAACGAGGGAATTGCGGAGTTTACAGCCGTATCGATTGCTTGCAACAGTGACAACGTTAAAATAAACTACCTGCTGAATGCAATTGATGTCTTTTATACAAAATCAACATTCATACGTTCCTTCGCCTATGTTACAACACCTGTCTATGGATATTTTCTATCGAAAAAAAATAAAGACTGGAACAAAACGCTTTCAGTAAAGGATAATCTGACTGAACTTTTTATAAGAGACTATCATCTTCAGACAATAACAAATGCCGCTGATATTACCAAAACGGCTGCATACTATAATGGAGAAAGCATCGCAGCGGCGGAGCAGGAGAGAGAGGAAAAAACAAACGCTTTAGTAACGAAATATTTAAAACAATTTGTGCAGGATCCGCACACCGAGATCACACTTGAGAATATGAATGTGTCTTTTAACCCGGGGAACCTGATGCCGCTGGAAGACAAAGGCACTTATTATCCGAATATGAGAATAGTAGATAACTGGGGAATTCTTACCGTCACAAATGGAAGTGTAATGGCGCCGGGATGGAATAAAATAAATCTCAGCTTGCCAAACTCGATACAGGAAGATATAGTTAAGGGTGATGGATGGTCGATTGAACTAAAACCCGGCTGGAAGATTTTAAGGGATGATACTACCCGGAATTATACAATACAAAAGAATTAATCATTGTTGAATTGTTACGTACTATAAAAAAGTTTATTTCTTATAGTATCTTCAGCATGCTGCTATTAAATGCGGCTCCCTGGCGATGACTTGTTCTTCAACCCCAAACAAAAATCTCTTTGGCTTCTGCCTGGTAATTTTATCGTTATTATTAAATGCGTGTGTTAACAAAGACCCGGATATTTACCGCGGTTGGGCAAAAGCACATGGAAATGATAATGGAAATAAATATTCGTCACTCACACAGGTAGATACAACAAATGTGCAGGCCCTGCGGGTTGCCTGGGAATATCATACAGGCGATGCGGATACCGCAGCGCATTCACAGATACAATGCAACCCGATCATAGTAAACGGTATTTTATATGGTACTTCTCCGCAGTTAAAATTATTTGCACTTGACGCAGCCACGGGAAAAGAAAAATGGGTCTTTGCTCCATTCGATACCATCGAAGGAAATCATGCTGGTCATTTTATCATGAACAACAATCGCGGTGTTTGTTACTGGACGGACGGGAAAAATGATGAACGCATTTTTTATACCGCCGGGTCAAACCTTCATGCAATAAATGCGAAGACCGGTAAGCTCATCGATAGTTTTGGAACCGGTGGGAAGATCGATCTGCATGATGGCCTGGGTGTGTCCGCCGCTGATTTATTCGTTACATCAACCTCACCGCCTTCAGTTTATAAAGACCTGGTGATAACGGGCACAAGAGTCTCCGAAGCAATGGATGCGGCACCGGGGCATATCCGTGCATATGACACGAGAACAGGAAGAATGAAATGGATATTTCATACGATACCGCAGCCCGGAGAATATGGATATGAAACCTGGGAAGATCCCAATGCCTGGAAACTTACTGGCGGTGTAAATAACTGGATGGGTATGACCATCGACCAGGAATCTGGTGTAGCCTATATCCCGGTTGGTTCTGCTTCCATGGATTTTTATGGAGGTAAAAGATTAGGGTCAACACTTTTTGCGAATTGCCTGCTTGCACTTGATGCTGCAACAGGTAAGCGCCTCTGGCATTTTCAATATGTGCATCATGATGTATGGGATTGGGATCCGTCATCGGCGCCGGTGTTATTAACAGTGGAACATGCCGGGCAAAAAATAAAAGCAGTTGCACAAACTACCAAGAATGGTTTTGTTTACATCTTCAACAGGCAAACAGGAAAGTCATTATTTCCTGTTATAGAAACACCTGTGGATACAACAACACAATTGGCTGGAGAGAAGCTGTGGCCAACGCAGCCCATCCCTCAAAAACCCGCTGCTTTTGTTCGGCAGTCATTTACTGAAAAGGATATCAATCCATATTTATCTAAAGAAGAATACGAGGAAGTGAAAACACGATTAGCATCATTGCATACAGGTAAAATGTTCATGCCGCATTCAAAAGAAGGAACGATCACTTTTCCGGGTTTGGATGGTGGCGCTGAATGGGGCGGCCCGGCCGTGGATGCAGAAACAGGTGTGCTTTATATAAATGCCAATGAAATGGCCTGGGTGATGAAAATGTTTGATGCTGATAAAACAAAAAATATTGAAAATCTGGGACAGGCAGGATCAAGATTGTACAAATTGAATTGTATGAGTTGCCATGGACCCGATAGAAAAGGCGGAGGTAATTATCCATCTATCCTGGAGGTAAACAAAAAATATGATCATAAAAGTTTTATTGATTTTATTAATACAGGACGAAGAATGATGCCTTCGTTCAAACATTTAAGCGAGCAGGAAAAAGATGCGATTGAAAGCTATGTACTGAGCAATAAAAACAAACAGGAACAAAAGTATACAGCTACACCGGGACCACTTGATTCTTTCCGGCAGGTGCCTTACAGGATATCGGGGTACACGAAATTTTTATCTGCCTCAAATCAACCTGCGATTGCTCCACCATGGGGTGTATTAAATGCAATTAATATGAACACAGGCGAATTTCTATGGCGTATTACATTAGGTGAGGATTCCATTTACAAAGCAAAAGGAGTGAAGGAAACCGGTACTGAAAATTATGGCGGACCTGTAGTTACTAAAGGAGGCTTGCTATTTATTGCTGCAACAAAAGATGGAAAGTTCAGGGCATTTAATAAAAGGACAGGTAAACTTTTATGGGAGACTGATCTGCCTGCGCCGGGTTTTGCTACGCCTTCATGTTATGAAGTAAATGGACGCCAATATATTGTGATCGCCTGTGGTGGTGGCAAATTAAAAACCAGGTCGGGAGATTCTTATATAGCATTTGCTTTACCTCGAACAAAAGAAAAATAAAATTAATTGCCAGGTAACTCTTTGTTTATCCCAAACAGCATTAATACCTCATTGTCTTTTTTAAATTCTTCTTCAAATTTCAACCCGCATTTCTCTAAGAGGCGGATCGATGATAAATTACCAGGCAGGGTGATAGCGACAATTCTATCCTGCTTTAATATTTCAAGTGCAAAGTGTAATGTAGCTTTTGCACTCTCGAGTGCATAACCCTGGCCAGAGTAAGAAGATAAAAATGCAAAACCAATATCTATATTTTCTAAATTCTCTCTTTTAACTAATCCACACATTCCAATTGGACTAAGATTCTCTTTTAAAGCCACCAGCCAAAGACCAAAGCCATTCGCTTGGTAACTTTTAAGAGGCCCGTTTATTAAATAATTTTTTGCCTGTTCTTCTTTTTTTACATTCCTGTCTCCAATGTATTTTATCCATCCTTCACTGTTCAGCAGTTCAATAATGAAAGCAGTATCATCCAGGTTAAATTCCCGCAGGATCAATCTGTCGGTCTCAAATATCTTTTTCACGGTAATAAACTTTTACTTGTATAGTACATATTTCAACCGCATCTTTTTATAATTGCTTAATTCAGGCTCCCAGCTTTTGCGTATCTGCTGTTCCGATATCCCGGCCATGATCTGATCTTTGAACCGGGAGTCACCTGTTCTGAAATCAATATTGCCCATTTCTTTACTCTGCTTATAATCAAAGAACTTTTCTTTATAAGGATAGGCCCTGTACATTTCAATCATCCACTCAATATTTAATTTTTTCTCCGCCCGAAGTATATTTATATCATAATTACGCAGATCAAGTCCGTAACAAACTTCATTCATATGCAAAGGCGTTTCGGCCATTCCTTTAATGCCGGTAGGTGTGAATGAAAAACTGTATTTATCTTTTAGCAATGGATTTCCTAATACCGTGAATGGAAAATAAGTTCCGCGGCCCTGGCTGATTACAGTTCCCTCAAACCAGCACAAAGAAGGATAGAGCATCACGGATTGCTGTGTATTTAAATTCGGAGATGGTTTTACGGGTAGTGTATAATACATATCATGCGTGTAGCTGGCGACAGGAATGATCTTGATTTTGCATTTTAAGCCATTTGGTAACCAACCCTCACCATTGATCATTTGCGCAAATTCACCGACGGTCATGCCATGCGTAATAGGTATTGGAAATTGACCGATACCTGATTTCAATTTCATGTCGAGTACAGGGCCATCAACAAAATAACCATTAGGATTTGGCCTGTCGAGTATCAGCAGTTCTTTTCCATTCTCTGCACAGGTTTCCATAATAATAGCGAGCACATTAATATTTGTGTAAAACCTGCAGCCAACATCCTGAATATCATATATCATCAGATCGATCGCCGCCATATCTTCTTTAGAAGGTTTTCTTTTACTGCCATATAAAGAAACGATTGGGATGCCCGTAAGGCTATCCACTTCATCTTTTACAGGAGCGCCTGCACTGGCATTACCGCGAAAACCATGCTCGGGGCCAAACACTTTTATAATATTTATTCCGAGGGATTTAAGGCTTTCGACTAAATGTCTTTTACCAATGATTGATGTTTGATTGCCGAGTATGCCGATTCTCTTTCCTTTTAAATAGGGGAGGTATTTTCCTGTTTGTTCAGCGCCGGTTTTGATTTCTGCCTTTGCTGTTATGCCCACTGATTTTTTAAATGAACTATAGAAAAAAATAAAAATGCATAGCAAAGGAAAAATAAGAAATGTGCGTTTAGTCATTGCCTGTTTGATTAAGTATTAAATATAATCCTGAAAATCTGCTATAACAATGTAATGAAGAAATAGGATGAAAGTGACTAATTATGATATTGCATTCTTAACTATCAACGGCCTGTAATTTGCAAGTCCTTTTAAGACATGAAAAAAACATTCAAAGCACTTATCATGAATGATTACGAAAGTGCTCCTTATGCAGAGTGGATCAAAACCGGTGAAAAAACCATTGAAACCAGAAGACGTTCTTTTAATTACAGGGGTGACCTGGTGATCTGTTGCGGTAAAACAAACTCAGTTGGTAAAAATGCCGGAAAGGCCTTATGCATGGTTGAGTTATGGAAAATACGTGATATGCAAAAAGGCGATGAAGAAGCTGCAGGGATAAAATGCCGCCCGGGTATTAAATCGTTCCTGTTAAAAAACTGGCGTCATTTCAGCCGTGATTTCGAGTTTGCGCCGCAGCGTGTATCCGGTGCTTGGCAAAGTATTTTTGAGATCACTATTCCTTCAGATGTTAAGATCATACCAAGACCGGATATAAAACCTTTTGAAGAATCAGGAGTATGATTATTCGATTTCAATATCATATTTATCGAGCAGACCAATTATTCCTGCCAGTGAAAATTTTGCTTTTTTTATTTTATTCCGTTCAGGATTAATTGAATAATTATAGGATGTCCTTAAATCCGCTTTCTCCAATATGGTATTTTCAAAAGTGGAGAGGGCGAGATCACAATTCTCAAATAGTGACCCTGTTAAATCGCTTTCAGTAAAGTCTGCTTCCCTCAGGCTGCAATTTTTAAATCTTGTCTTCCTGAGGTTTAATTTATAAAAAGAAGAAAGATTGATCATGGAATTTGTAAAAGAAGCGGAAAACAAAAAACTACTGCAATTTTCAAAATGTATTCCTAAAAGTTTGCAATCATTGAATTGTACATTTCTAAAACTAGTTTTAATGGTTTTAACCATACTTAGATTACACATTGAGAATTCGCAATCTGAAAAAGTATTACCGGAGAGGTCTGTGTTAGAAAAATCGCAACTGATAAAAATGCAATTATCATACTCAGTATTTGCTACCGATTTTTTTGTAAAATCTATTCTTTCAAACGTTTTATCTTCTATGTAGGTTTGTTCCATTCTAAAATTTATTCTGATGAAGGTTTCTTTAGTAAAGCAATCAAACCGCAAACCGGCCCGATCGCCAGAATAATATAAATGTATTGCGCATTTATTTTATCAGTCAAAAATTTAATTAACTGAATACTGATGATGGTGATAGAGAAACCGATGCAATTAACCATCGTTAATGAAGTACCTCTCGATTCTACCGGGGCATTATGGGCGACTAAAGTCGAGAACAAGGGCGAATCTGCGATAACAAAAAGCCCCCAGCATACCAGGAATACTACTAAGCTGATAAAAGACGGGTTAAACAAAAATAGCGGCGATAAAATGCAGCATAGCCCGGAGAGAGATAAACAAACAGCGGCCAGGTTTTTTGTCCCGAAACTTTGTGAGAGCAATCCACTTGCAACACATGCGATGGCGCCGGGAGCGATAATACAAAATGATAACAACGGAATGTTTACATGCATTGCAGAGAAATGAGATTGATAAGCAGCAAGTATAACAGGAACAAAAGCCCAGAAAGTATAGAGCTCCCACATATGTCCGAAATACCCAAACGCAGCAGCACTGAAATTTTTACTATGGAAACCAGATAAAAAAGCGCTGAAGTGTAATTTTTGCCCGGCCTTGCGATAAGGACCATCAGGAATAAAAAGCAAGATGCCAAGGCCACCGGCTACTGATAAACCCGAAGTTGTGAATAAAACATATTTCCATGGTAACCCGGTCGTAATACTTTTAACAAGATGAGGAAACGCAGTTCCTAAAACTAAGGCACCTACCAGGTAACCCAGCGATTTACCCAAACCTTTTTGATAATAATCCGATGCGATCTTCATTCCCACAGGATAAATGCCTGCCAGGAAAACGCCCGTAAAAAAACGGAACACGAGCAATGAAACTGATGCGATATTTTCAATACAGATGCAGAGGTTAAATAATGCAGCTATGATCGAACAGGTAAAGAAAACTTTAGAAGGTGAAAAGCGGTCTGAGACAGTTAGCAATGCAAAAACAAAAGTTCCTGTCATGAAACCAAACTGCACTGCGCTTGTCAGGTTGGCTAAAAAACCCGGAGCAAGATGCAGGTTGCTGGCGAGGTCTGGTAAAATCGAATTCCCGGCAAACCATAGTGAGGTGCAGAAAAACTGGGAGATGACAATTATTGGTAAAATTCTGCGCATAAAATAGTTCAGCGTATAAATTAATGGGTTTTATTTAAAAAACAATTTGCTCTTAGAAACGAAGGCTAATGAAGGTTATTTATTAATTTGGAATCCAGGAAAGAAATCATGGCAACAGAACCAGGGCTTAATGAATTATTAGCGAGAATCGAGGTACTCTCTCAGAATATTGAGCAAAATCAACAGGAGTTGATTTTATTAAAGGAAGAAGTACTCGCATTGCTAAAGGGTGACCAGCCGGTTATTATACGCAGGGAGCCTGTGGTAAAAAAATCAGTAACGAAGAATAACCTGCCGGGCCTCGAAAACTTTATTGGCCTGAAGCTGATACATTTCGCTGGAATAATTGTTTTAATTATCGGCCTCACTATCGGGGTTAAATATGCAATCGATATAAACCTCATTTCACCAGCCATGCGTATCGGGTTAACTTACCTGGCTGGGGCTTTACTGTTTTTTACTGCGTTGCTGCTTCGAAGAAAATATGAGTTATTTAGTATGATCCTTTTCAGCGGATCAATGGCGTCAGCCTATTTTACAACTTATGCGGCGTTCGAGTATTATGCTTTGTTATCAAGAACAACAGCATTCGTTTTAATGTTGCTATTTACCTTCTTTACTGTTTATACATCACTCAAATACAATAAACAGCAGATAGCTATTTTAGGATTAGTAGGGGCGTATGGTATCCCTTTCTTTGTAAAAGGTAACGTGGATAATGTTGCTATGCTCTTCGCTTACATCTTTATTATTAATTGCGGTATACTGGTTATTTCGTTTAAAAAATACTGGCTGTCATTAACCTATCTGTCTTTTTTCACTACCTGGAGTATTTACCTCGCATGGCTGATAATGAAAGAAGATAATTCCAATTTTAATGCGGGTCTTTTATTTGCAATTCTCTATTTCATTCTTTTTTTAGTTAACTGCCTCGGGTTTAAGATACTAAAAAAAGAAACTATCAGTCTTTCTGATACGGTGATCGTAGTGCTGGATACCGTCTTGTTTTATATGGCGCTCATTTTACTTTATCATGTTGACAATACACCGGTTGTACAGGATATCACCCTTGCTTTCGGCATCAGTTATTTAATTGCTGCAATTGTATTTAGAAAATTCCTACAGGGTCAGCAGCATTTTTACAGCTCGCTTTTTTCAATTGCTTTTACTGCACTGTCCTTATATGTAGCCGTAAAATATTCCGGGTTGAAAGTGACGATCACCTGGGTAGTGATGGCAGTGCTGATCTTTATAACCGGTATGTTTTACAAAGTGAAATTATTTCGCATCGCTGCTATTGTTCTTTTTGGATGTACGCTTTTTAAACTCGTATTAATAGACAGCGATCATTTTTCTTCGGTAGAAAAGATCATAGCCTATATTTTTACAGGCACGGTCTTGCTCGTTGTGTCTTTTTTATACCAGAAGTTTAAGAAGACGATTTTTGGCGAGAACGAATAAGTAGGACCTAACTGAAAAGATAATTTCTATTTAAGCAACGGTTTCAATCCTGCGAAAATCTGTTCATTAACAAAATCAATATCCAGCTCTTTAACTGGTTTATCGATCATACCGTCCAGCGCTTTACTTGCACCGAACACACCGGTTACCTGCGGAATGGAAAGATTGGTTGGATTATTATCGAATTTGTTGACGTATTGTTTATACACAAAAAGTTTTTTGTGTGTTTCATTTCCTACAAATTCTATTCTCAGGCAAACGGGGTTGCTACCTACTGAAACATCATATTTCTGATTGCCATATCCATGATGATAATCTTTTAAGGAAGTAGAAGCAGGGCTCTCATTTATCTGGAACCTGACCGACCTTTGTGATTTACTAAAATCTTCTTTGATTGCATTGATAGCAGGAGTAAATACATTTTTTATGAAAAGGTCGAATTCCTGTTTAAATTCTTCGTTTTTCTCTTTAGCAGATTCAACCTGCTGATCTTTCAGTTCTTTTTTATCCTGAACATTTTTTGCATAGTCATCAAGGCCATCGAATAATTTAGACATAACACATTTTATGGTACCGGTAAACTTACACTTATTTAAAACGCAGTTGTTGATCTTCTTATGATGTGATTTTAGTTCAGCCCGGATTCCAGTTTCTGAGTACTGATTTTTTTGTTATTTTTTTTACTTCCTCCCCGGTTAACTGCCTGGCCCACTGCACCCGCCCTTCTTTTCCCGCACCGGGACCGTAACTTTCGTATTCTGCAAACCGGGCAGTTTTAAAATAATCTGTAGTGTTCCAGTTAGACCATCCTTCGGGTTTTATTTGTTTATCCATGTAGCAGTGGATGTAAGTAACACTTCCATATGGCCGCCACGGCCTGCCAAGTGAAACATTTCTTAAAGAACTATCTGCGGTAAAAATGCAATCATTAAACACATAACCATAAGCATGTTCAGGCGGTGTTGATGCCGCTGTAATATGCGAGTTCTTTTTACTGTGGATGTGGCAGTGATCGAACCATGCGCTGGAAGATCCAAAAATAAAATCAGTTGTACCTTCTATATAACAGTCCTCAAAACACTGCCGGCCCATATCGGTATTGGTAAACAAAATATCCTGGTTGCCGATGATCCTGCAATTAATGATGATGGCTTTATCACCTTGTATCTCTAAACCAACGGCTTGCCTGGCACTAAAGCCTGCATCGTTTTGAAATGTGAGGTTCTCAGCTTTAAAATTATTTGCTTTTACAAGGAAGCTGGCTGAAGTGCGGGTATTAATTGTATCACCGGAAGGAGACAGTTTGCCGGTATGATCATCATAACTAAGTATCGTTTTGAATTTATCTTCACCAATGAGCGTAACATTATTTTTTGTTGAATCCAAATGCAGTTTCTCTTTGTAAAAACCCTTCCTGATGAAAATGATAACGGGCTTTGCATTTTTTAAGGATATGCTGTTTAAAGCCTGCTGCACAGTTTTGTAATTTCCGCTTCCGTCCTGCGCAACAATTATTTTATTTGGCTGCGCTGTTAAAGAATCAATACTGATGAAACAAAACAGGAGGATTAATAAATTTTTCATACTTCATTTAGTTGCTCAGGATAATTAAGCATGCACGAATTTATTCACAAGAGCCGGGATGTTCAATATTCATTTACGGATATCTGGTTTCCTCGGGATATAATCTCATGGCACCATGTTTGACCCTCTGTTATCATTCAATTAATATCAAATGCGATTTTCAGATAAAGTTTGTTTGGTAACGGGAGCAGGTTCGGGTATAGGGCAGGCTACTGCCGAACAACTGGCCGCAGAGGGCGGGCATGTAGTGGTGATAGACAGGAGCGAGTCAGCAGGGAATGAAACTGCATCGCTTATAACTGCAAAAAATGGTTCGGCCATATTTAGTAAATGTGATGTGGGTATTGAATCTGAAATAAAAGCATCTGTTGATCTCGCCGTAAATAAATGGGGCAGGGTAGATGTACTGGTGAATAATGCCGCGATGATGACGTTTAAAAAGATCACTGATCTTTCAACCGAAGAATGGGATATGGTTATGGCTGTGAACCTTCGCTCGGTTTTTTTATTCTGCAAATTTTGTATCCCGTTGATGAATAACGGATCCATTGTAAATGTAAGTTCTGTTCATGCACATGAAACTACTGCTAATGTAGTCCCTTATGCGAGCAGTAAAGGAGCGATGGAAGCATTCAGTCGTGGCGTGAGCATGGAATATCCTGCACCTAAAGTCCGCATTAATTGCGTGGCGCCAGGAGCGGTAGATACACCTATGTTATGGAACAATCCGAATATAAAAAGCGGTGCAGAAAAAGTAGAAGGAGCAATAGGGAAACCGTCAGAACTATCAGCCGCCATTTGTTTTCTTGCGTCTGATGAAGCCAGTTATATAAATGGAACAACGCTGGTTGTGGATGGCGGAAGGCTGGATATTTTATGATGGTAAAAAAGAATAATAATGTCAGCTAATAAATTCATGTTTGCTACGGGTATCGAAAATAGTTATCCAACCATTTTATTACCAGACGGTACAAAAAAAAGAGTGGATGAAATGGAAAAAACAGGCCACTATAAAAACTGGGAGCTCGATTTTAGCCTGGTAAAAGATCTCGGAATTCAATTTTTACGATACGGTCCGCCTTATTATAAAACCCATCTGGGCCCGGGTAAATATGACTGGGAGTTTACAGATCTGACCTTTAATAAATTAAAAGAACTTGACATTATACCCATCGTGGATCTGTGTCATTTTGGTGTGCCCGACTGGATAGGAGACTTTCAAAATCCGGATTTCCCTGCTCACTTTGAAGAATATGCAAAAGCTTTTGCAGAACGTTTTCCTCACCTGCAGTTTTATACACCGATCAATGAAATTTTTATTGCTGCTACTTTTTCTGCTCAATATGGATGGTGGAATGAAAGATTGTCGAGCGATAAAGCTTTTATTAATGCCCTGAAGCATTTATGTAAAGCCAATGTGCTTGCTATGCATGCTATTTTAAAAGTGCAGCCTGATGCAACATTCATTCAGAGCGAATCTTCTGAATATTATCATCCCATGAAACCGGAGGCGCAAAAGATCGCCAACATTCTTAACCAGAAAAGATTTCTTTCGCTCGACCTGATCTATGGATACCCGTTAAAAGTAAGCATGTATGAATACCTGCTGGATAATGGGATGACGAGAGCAGAATATCATTGGTTTGAAGAGAACCAGGTGAATGCACGTTGTATAATGGGGAATGATTATTATGAGACGAACGAACATCTTGTTCGCCCCGACGGAAGTACAGAACCTTCAGGAGAAATTTTCGGCTATTACGTTATTACACATCAATATTTCAGCCGCTATAAACTACCGATCATGCATACGGAAACAAACCGCATCATGCCCAAATCGGTTGACTGGTTCTATAAAGAATGGGCCAATGTTCACAGGCTTAAACAGGATGGTATTCCTGTTGCCGGTTTTACATGGTATAGTTTATTGCACCAGGTAGATTGGGATTCTGCTCTCAGAGAAGATGCAGGAAGAATAAATGAATTAGGCTTGTACGACCTGGAGAGAAAAATAATGCCGGTAGGAAAAGCTTATAAAAAAATCATCGAACAATGGCAACCCGTTTTGGATACGGAGAGCTTTGGATTGCATTTCAGGTGATTTGAAAATTATTCATCCGGGAGTTAATTGCTTCTGGGGGATGATAAGAGGACTTTTATCAAATTCCATCACCATCAAATTATCAAATTATTACTCCATCGCTCTGAAAATGATATGCCATGCTTTTCCAGTTCATTTAAAACGGGTAAATAAAAAGCCGGGGTGATGGGTACATGAAGACCTCTTTCATTCATTTTTCCTTCGAGGAGCAATTGAGCAACAATGCCAAGGGGAAGCCCCACGGTTTTTGCCATAGCGGTATGTGTGCTGTCTTCGCCTTTTATCATAAGAACACTGTCGGCCCTGTGTATTTCGTCATCCAATATGTATTCAAATTCATGATACATTAAGACCATGTCTTTATCACCCGGCGAAAGCGCCCATTTTTTTTCAATAATAAACTGAAGGATCTCTGCAGCATTCATCCGCCCTTTATTGATCATCGTTTCATCATCGATCCCTAAAAAAAATAATTGTTTCATGGTGATGTTCGCTTCATGCATTTTAAATGCGACGGTTTCAGCAGCTTTATCCTTAACATCATCAAGGCTCACGGTATCCAGTTCGCCCCGGTCGTTTACCAGCATCATTTCTTCATTTACTTCAGCGCCTTTGGTTTCTACCTGTTCTTCTGCTTCCAATAACATCTTTAATTTTTCCATCATTTCTTTAGCGAACGACAAACGGCTCATCAGCATTTCATTGATCCAGTCTCCAAAACCATTTTTTTCGAAATGGGTTCGAAAGAAACTGGCGATGGATAAATTATCCGTTTCGTAGAATTGTTCCTCATCAGTTAATTTCAGATCAACAATACTTTTCCAGCCCCAGCAAAATTCAGGATGACGCAAAGTGGTGCGGATAAAAGTATCTGCATTTTCAAGCCCGTATAAAGCAGCGTACGGTAATGAATCGCGATTAGGGTAATAGCCCCACAAACCGGCTTCAGGAATTTCTACGAGTTTATTTTCTTTGAATAATTCAGCATAACGGGCAAAGCATTCTTCGCCGTTCTCTTTAAACCTTGCACCATTCTTACCAGCCATAATTACGTTTCTCGGGTTCCAGGTAATTTTATAATGCCAGGGGTTGGTGTCAGATTCAGGAGCGATCAAACCGCCACAATGAGATTTAAAGGAAGCAATTTCACCTCCCTTAGATTTTATTTCATCGATCATTTTCATAGCGCTCATATGATCGATACCAGGGTCTAAACCAGCTTCACATAAAAAAAGCAATCCTTTTTTCTTTGCTTCATCAGCATAAGATTTCATCTGGTCATCCACGTAAGACGCGGTAAGAAGATGTTTGCTGAATTGCAGGCAGTCACCTGCTATCACATGATGCAGGGCAGGGGGCATAAGAGAAATGACCACATCTGCTTTTTGCACAAGCCGCTGCCGCTCATTTTTATTTTCAAGCGAAACTCTTACTGCCTGTGCATTCTCCGTTTCACCATTCAATTTTTCTTTTGCGGATTCAAGGTGGGCATCAGCAACAATAAAATTCCATTGATTTTTTTCTGCAAGGTCTTTTAGAAATGTAATAAGTACCGTAGCAGATTTACCGGCGCCAAAAAGAACAATGTTTTTCACTTTGCAAAACCTTTCGGCTAAATTACCTTAATCTGCTATAAGATGAACACCGGCACGTTGTGAAGACACCATAGAAACTTTATAGCCAAGTTTAGCAGTAGCATTTCCGTCGGGCGCATTTACCGTTACATTTTGCCTCGGCTGCAGATCATGTACATACAAAGTTTCTCCTTTCAGCAACCGGCCATTCCTGTCAAAATATTCTACATCAACCACCACCATATCCAGCGGATAAGAAGTGATATTCTGAACGTTTAGTGTAATGTCTTTTATTCCTCCTGCGGGCCTGTTATAATTTCCATCAACAATAACAAAATCATCCATGCTTTTTTTACTTGTCTTTGCAGCAGGGGCGGAGGCGGTTATTTTTTTGTCAGGTGTTCTTTCTTCAGCGGATTGTTGTTTCTGCTCCTGGTCTTTGATCCTGTTCATATTTACTTTCGCTGTTCTGCCAGTTTCATTTCCGGTTGGTCTGGTAAGCACTATTTCAGGATTAAACCCAGGCTGTTTTTTCTCAGGCACAGTTTGTACTTTTTTCGGAACAACAACCGGGAGTGTTTTCTCTCTTTCTTTTTTTGAAGAAGTGACCAATACTTTATTTTCTGCTTTTTTTATTTCTTTATTTTCCTGTTTAGTATCCAGTTTTTCCTTTTTTATTTTCGGAGTTACTAGGGGTTTTTGTTGCAGAATTTTAGCTGGCTTTTCAATCTCTGTTTTAGGTTCCGGTTTTATTTCTTCCTGTTGAATCAACTTTTCTTTTTTTGTTTCAGGCTTAATTTCTTCCTGTTTACTTACTATTTCTGAGGTTAAAACATTCGTAGCATTTGTAACAGGTGAAGCATTTTTAATTACATGAGGTATAACTGCCAGCTCTTTACCCGGTGATTTCTTTGTGAATGAGATTCCGAGTACAATTCCTACAGCAAAAACCGGAACGATCGCCAGCCAGGCATACCTGTAGTCTTTCTTTTTTGTTTTACCTGCAAGAATAGTTGCTGTATACTCCTGTTTAATATCTTCCAGGGAACGTTGATATTTTGTTTCAAGTGCTGCAACCGGAACTACCGGGGGCTTTACTTCGTAAAACTCTTTAGTCTGCGTAGCCGTTAACCTCGGCAAATAATTATAATGAGCAGGATCTGCATCTACCGAAGACTTTGTTGTTGTCTTGTTTTCCGGTTCGATTTTATTACTTACTGCGGTAACCTTAAACCGGGGTTTCGGTTTTGTTTCTGTTTGCACCGTTTTACCGGGGCTAAGGAGTTTTTCTGCCGCTGTTACTTTCCCAGTCTCTTTGGTTGGTTTAAAAAATTGCTCAAACGGATGTTCTTCCGAGCCGGGGGCATGAGCTTTTAATTCATTTATTTCGGAAGGATAACGCCATGCGGCGCTCTTTCCATCGACCCAGACAAGATCGTATAACTTTAAACCACTGGCAACCAATTCTTCAAGGGTAAAAGGCCCCATTTCTTTGTTATTACGGAGCAGGCGGTAGATTTTCATTTATGATTGTTTATGAGCATGACGGTAAATTCCCGGGTGCTTTGATGCAGTTTTTTAGACTATGAAAAAAGCAGAAGGTATTAGCCCGATTTGTGAAAACATCGTTATAGTTAAAACGCCCGATTTAAACAGTTATTTTGTAACAGTTTGTGAACAAAAAAAAGCTGTTGAAAACCACCATTTATTATGGCTTTTCGTGGTTAAAAAATTAGATTTGCAGACCTAAAAAATAAACGCAGATAACAGCCCGTAAAAACAACCCCTTCTTATTCGTTTTTTACGCAGGCCAAGCACAATTGTATGGAAGAAAATTTGCCACTTCAGACACAGGACAACGATCGAATTATCCAGGTTAACATTGAGGAACAAATGAAGACAGCCTATATCGACTATTCTATGTCGGTTATAGTTGGTCGTGCATTACCCGATGTAAGAGATGGTTTAAAGCCGGTTCACCGCCGCATTTTACATGCGATGAATGAAATAGGGCTTGCATCCAACAGGGCCCATAAAAAATCTGCCCGTATTGTGGGAGAGGTGCTGGGTAAATACCATCCTCACGGAGACGCTTCTGTATATGATGCAGTGGTGCGTATGGCACAGGAGTGGAGCCTGCGTTATATGCTGATAGACGGGCAGGGAAACTTTGGTAATCAGGATGGTGACAGCCCCGCGGCAATGCGTTATACTGAAGCAAGACTTCAGAAGCTCGCGGAAGCAATGCTGGAGGATATCGACAAAGAAACGGTTGACTTCCAGCTCAATTTTGATGATTCACTGGAGGAGCCTACAGTGCTACCAACCAGAATTCCGCAGTTGCTGATCAATGGCAGCAGCGGTATCGCAGTAGGTATGGCCACCAACATGATGCCCCATAACCTGTCTGAAGTTGTTGATGGTTGCAATGCTTATATCGATAATCGTGAGATCACTATTGAGGAGCTCATGAAATTCGTTCATGCACCTGATTTCCCTACCGGCGGGATCATTTATGGTATGGAAGGCGTAAAGCAGGCGCTTCTTACAGGGCGTGGCAGGGTCGTTTTGCGTGGTAAAGTGCAGGTAGATACAAAGCCCAGTGGCAGGGAACAGATAGTGATCAATGCTGTCCCTTACCAGGTAAACCGTGATAATTTAACTGATCGTATCGGCCAGTTAGTGAATGATAAGACTATAGAAGGAATTGCGCACGTTAATAATGAAAGTAATAAAAGAGAAGGAACACGGATAGTGGTTGATCTTAAGCGTGATGCAGTAGCAAACGTGGTGATCAATCAGTTGTTTAAATATACTGAGCTGCAGACCAGCTACGGAATCAATAATGTAGCACTTACCAAGGGCCGTCCTAAGATCATGAACCTGAAGGACCTGATTGTAGAGTTTGTTGATTTCAGGATGGAAGTAGTGACCAGGAGGGCAAAATATGAATTGAGAAAAGCGCAGGAGCGGGCTCATATTTTAGAAGGATATTTAATAGCCCTGGATCACCTCGATGAAGTGATCAGGCTGATTCGTAATTCTCCCAATCCCGACCTGGCCAAAGAAAATCTTATTAATGCGGGCTGGGGCCTGGATGAGATACAGGCAAAGGCTATCCTGGAATTAAGACTTCAACGCCTTACTGGCATGGAGCGGGAAAAAATTAAGGAAGAGTTTGAAGGGTTGATGCAACAAATAGCCGGTCTCGAAGCGTTACTGGCAAGCCAAGACCTGCGTTACGGGCTTATCAAAAAAGAACTGGCGGAAGTTAAGGAGAAGTTTGGTGATGCAAGAAAGACCGAGATTCAGTATCTCGCTGACGAAATGAGAATTGAAGATTTGATTGAAAAAGAGGATGTTGTAATAACTATCTCACATTTAGGTTATATTAAACGAACATCAGCAAGTGAATACAGGCAGCAACGAAGAGGTGGCCGTGGAGCTGTTGGAAGCAAGACTAGGGAAGAAGATTTTGTTGAGCATTTGTTTGTAGCCTCAACCCATGATACAATGATCTTTTTTACTGAAAAAGGGCGTTGTTACTGGCTGAAGGTTTACGAAATACCGGAAGGGGAAAAACAGGGTAAAGGGCGTGCTATTCAAAATTTACTTCAAATTGCTCCTGACGATAAGGTAAGGGCTATCATTGATGTAAAAAATCTTGATGACAAAGAGTTTGTTCAGTCTAACTACATAGTTTTATGTACTAAGAAAGGAACGATTAAGAAAACATTGCTTGAAGAATTCAGCAGGCCAAGAGTTACAGGTGTAAATGCTATTACTATTATAGAAGGGGACGAATTACTCGAAGCTAAAATGACCGATGGTAAGTGTGAAATGATCCTGGCAGTAAAAAGCGGAAGGGCCATTCGGTTTCCTGAAACGAAAGTAAGGCCAACGGGCCGCGGTGCAATCGGCGTGGGAGCCATAGAACTGGCAGATGAGAATGATGAAGTGATCGGGATGATCTGCGTTAGCAAAGAGGATGAAAGCAGGACTGTTTTAGTGATCAGTGAAAAAGGATTTGGCAAAAGAACGCCGGTTGATGAGTACCGGATCACTAACCGGGGAGGAAAAGGAGTGAAGACAATTAATGTAACAGACAAGACAGGAAAATTAATTGGTATTCTTGATGTAAAATCGTCAGAAGACCTTATAATAACCTGTAAGTCAGGAATTACATTAAGAACTTCAATTGCATCAATTAAAGAATCCGGACGTGCTACACAGGGCGTTATTTTAATAAGGCTGGATGATGGTGATGAGATTGCCGCAATTTCCAAGATAGAAGAAAAAGAAATTGAAGAAGCGATTGCCGAAGCTGAAATTGGTGAAGCTGTTCCAGATGAAGCGCCTGAAAGTGAAAGCATTGATACCGATTTAACAGATGATATTAAACCTTCCGAAGACATTAATAATCAATAACTACAAATAATATAAACATGAGAAATTTGTTTGTTGCCGCTATCCTTTCCCTCATAGGTATATCGGCATTTGGGCAGAGTCTGACAGATGTAAACAAGTATTACTTCCTGAAGAAGTATGAAGATGCGAAAAAAGAGATCGATAAAGTAATGGCGGATCCTAAAGCGCAGGCGAAAGCTGATTTTTGGGTAACAAAAGCCAACATCTATGCGTCTTTATATAGTGATGATGCGCTGCGGGCGAAATATCCTGATGCCGGTGCTGTTTCGCTGCAGGCTATTGAAAAGGCTAAACAATTAGATCCTACATTCAAGGCCATAAAAGACAATAATGGCCTAACTGCAGTAGGCGCTCTCTATTCGATTTCATTTAACGACGGCCGAAAATATTTTAGTGAAAGTAAATGGGATGAGGCTTTTAAGAGTTTCCAGGTGGCAGAAGACTTGGGAAATTTTATTACAGTGAACGGTTGGGCCGTTAACCCTCAGCAAAAGATCGACACTTTTACCGTTTTATATACCGGCTATGCCGCTCAAAATGCGAAAAAGCCTGAAGAGGCTGTGAAGTATTATACTAAAATTATAAATCAAAAGGTAGGTGGCAAAGATCTCGTGGATGTTTATCGTTTTATGCTTAACTATCAAATGGAGCAGAAAAATCGTGAAGCGTTTACGAAATACCTTGGCCTGGCCAGGGAAGTATACCCTGATAGTGCCAGTTTGTGGACGGAGTATGAAATGGAGTATATGTCGAAAAACTCCTCGTTGGACCAGGTGGTAGATCAATTTACTAAAGGGGACCAGGCTGGTAATTTGTCGGCAGAACAATATTCCGGGTTAGGCCAGGCAATTGCAGGCGGAGTTTTTAAAGCTGATAGTGCAAAACAATCAGAACTAAGATTAAAAGCCGCAGATGCTTTTAAAAAGGCCTACGATAAAGGCCAGAGCGGATTAGACGCCTATAATGCAGGTGTAATGTATTATAATGAATTTGCTAATCTCGATGAAAGATTTTCAAATCTTAGAGGAACGGCAGCTGATCTTAAAGTAAAAAGAGAACAGGTTGAAAAGTTGCAATATCCTTTGGCCGATCAGTCTATTAACTGGATGGAAAAAGCATACACCACTTTAAAAGCTAAGTCAACTCTTGAAAGAGTAGAAAAAAGTTGTTTGAATAAATCAGTGGATTTCCTGGCTAATTTATATCTCTGGAAGCGAGATAAGGCAAGAGGAAAAGACCCGAAGGGTTACGATGCTTTCGATGCAAAATATAAGCAGTTCGATTCAGAACATGGTAAATATCAATAAACTTAAAAACCAAAATAAAAAGCCACCTTATCCTTATGGTGGCTTTTTATTTTAGGACTAGTCAAAATGTTACTATAGTTACGTTACTAGTTTATTTTTTCTCTTTCCAGGGTTATTTTTTCCTTAGCATCTTTTAATATGAGGGTAGTCCCGTTATGATATTCAACTTCATAATTAAGGGCAGGCTTTGCATTATTCAGAAAATTAATCTCAACCTTATTTTTCTTAAAAGAGTAAGAGCAGTGGTGCATAATGTAGTAAGTATCCCTCATTTCCTTCCAAACTATATTATTTCCATCTAAAAACTGTATTGAAAAAGGGATGCTGTCTTTTAATACCAGTTCCTGCCTGCCGTTTCTTTCTATGCTTGTAGGTATAAATATGGAGGGAACAGGAACATGCTGAGCTTTTACACTCATACACACTAACGCCA